>NZ_LOHE01000078.1 GCF_001559865.1 Abyssisolibacter fermentans | reverse complement strand
AATGTTCCTTTGAAAAATACTCTCAATGTCTCCTAGTATATGAAAATTTTATTTTACAACAAGAGTTAGAAAAGAGTTAAAATAGCTACGGTAAATCTTTGATGGAAGTGTGACTCAATGTTTTTGTGTTGAAGCATACAAGACATTTTTTTAACTCGGAGATGCCTATATTTTTCTGATTGTATAAAGATGAAAAAATATGGGCATCAATGTCGTGGTCAAAAAATGTCATGTAGCTTCTAAAGGAATTAATGGTTTAAGTTCTTTAGGGTAAGCCTTTGTGAGTATGAAGTTATTACATGATGATTATTCATTACCAAATGGTGAGGGGCACGAATCTGAGAATCTTTGCTGTTCCTGTAAAGAAGCAATTTTTTTCATTGAATAAAAGCGTTGAAAAAATTACTTCTTAAAAGTCACCTACAAAGAAACCTCAGATTGAGCCCTAGTAAATCTGTTGGTTGGTATATTTTTGATAGCTGTTGTTTGAGGTCATGATTGGGAGTAACTTTGCTGATTAATAATGCTTTGCAAACCTTTATATGCTATAGAGAAATCTATCATATTATTAAAGTTAAAATAGTAAAAGGTTACATGAACTCAAAATGAAGAAGATAAAATGCGTATTTATTATTAACAAATAGTGAAGAAGAGCCTGTTTTTTTGAATGATTAGTATAAAGTAGTATATAAAATAAAAGGATTTGAAAGATAAATATAGAAATATAATGATGTAGATGTAGGTTGATGTATGTATCTAATGTCAATAATGCAAAGTTAAATGATACAAAAAGTAGGTGGGGTCTTAAAAAAAAGTTTGGAATGTTAAAAGATAATATTAGGATAAATAAAAATAATTTTTTAGGTATGTTTCGGTATACGACACATCTTGCCAAGGGGAACAAAAAATGTATGAGCATACTACCAAAGAATTTATTAACCAATTAGATAAGATAAAAAATGATGTCTGTTAATTAAGATGTATAATTAATGTAGCGGCATATAAATATAAGATACTATTTATGTTTATAATTAGGTTATTGATTATTGAAAATTAAAATTTATTGAGGAGATTATAATAATGAATAAATTTACACATGATCCATCGGAGTATATAAGAGGTTTACAGCAATTATTAGTATCAGACAAAAAGAAAATTGCGTTTTTGTTTGGTGCTGGGACTTCTTTAGCAAAGAAGAATAAAGATTCTTTAAATATTCCAGCTATAGGAAAAATGACAGAAATGATAGAAAATGAGATTTGTAAAGATGAAAAATATAGTTCTGCTATTAAGGAAATAAAAGAAGAAATAGGAAAAGATAAATATAATGTTGAAACTCTTTTGTCTAATGTTCAAGAAAAATATCATATTATTGGTAATGGTACTTTAAATGGACTTAAAAAAAGTGAATTTGAATCTTTAATAAAGATAATTAAAGATGAAATAAAAAAAATAGTATGTGTTCATAAAAGGATAATAAAAGAAAAAAAACTTGAGCAATTGATACACCTTGATTTTGCTGAATGGATTGGTAAAGCAGATAGAAAATATGGTGTTGAGATTTTTACTACTAATTATGACTACTTGTTTGAATTGGGTATGGAAGAAAAAAGTATTCCATATTATGATGGATTTTCAGGAAGTTATGAACCTTTCTTTTATCCTGAGTCAGTCGATGATTTATGTTATATACCAAAGCAAACAAAGTTATGGAAAATACATGGGTCTTTAGGTTGGCATTTGAAGTTTGATGAAGAAAAAAATTTAGAAAGAGTATTTCGAAAAGATTCAAGTTGTGATGATATTTTAATTTATCCATCTACCCTAAAGTATGCGGATTCAAAAAAACAGCCTTATATAGCATTGATGGACAGGCTAACAAACTTTCTTAAACAACCAGATACAATTCTTATAGTTTGTGGATATTCTTTTGGAGATTTACATATTAATGAACGAATTTTAACTGCATTAAAATCAAATACATCAGCTCATGTGTATGTCTTATTTTATGATATTATTTGGAATGGAGATAAAAAGGATTATGGGTTAGTAGAAGATTTACATTTAGCAAAATTGGCTAAAACAAATAGTAAAATTTCAGTTTTAGGTTGCCGAAATGCTGTAATTGGATGTAAATATGGTAAATGGAAATTAAAAAGAGAACCAGATGAAAAAGATACAATAAATGTTAATTTGTACTTTGATGAAGATGGACCGACTAATTTAGATGATCCTAAAAATGAAGAGAGAAATGGAGAAGAGATTTGGACTGGGGAAGGAGAATTAACATTACCTGACTTTTTAAAATTTGTAAAATTCCTTCAATCAATGATTATGCAAAATCATCGAGTTGGAGGTCAAGACAAATGAAAAATATACAGACTGAAATAGGCGAAATTGTTAGTGTAAGCGGTAACATGATTACAGTTCAATTATCTGATAATATAAAATCAAATATGCCTGTTATAGATGGGATAGTGTATCGTATTGGACAAATAGGATCATTTTTAAAAGTATCACTTGGATATGTAAATCTTTATGGAGTTGTAACACAAGTTGGTGCAGCAGCTATACCAGAAAATATTAAGGAAATAATTGCTCAAGATTTTTCAAAAGCAAATAATAGACAGTGGATAAATATGGTGTTTGTAGGTGAACAAATAGGTAAAAAATTTGAGCGAGGGGTCTCACAATTTCCTACAACTGGAGATAAAGTTCATTTAGTAACAATAAAAGATTTAGAAGCTATTTATGGTGGATATGATGATAATAATTCAATAGAAGTAGGCAATATGAGCATATCAGAGAGCTTAAATGCAAAAATTGATCTTAATAAATTGGTTTCAAGACACTGTGCAATTCTTGGTTCAACAGGTAGTGGTAAATCAAATTCGGTGGGTGTTATTTTAAATGCAATTGCAAATAAAGATTTTAAAAGTTCAAGAATTCTTGTTATTGATCCTCATGGTGAATATAATAGTGTATTAAAAGATAAAAGTAATGTATACAGAATTAGAGCAAATACTTCAAATAATGAAAAAGAATTGTATATTCCATTTTGGGCATTGCCATTTAATGAATTGATGAGTATTTTCTCAGGTAATTTGTCTGACCAAAATCAAGAGTATTTTAGAAGAAAAATTGTTGAAGCAAAGTTAAAAGCTATTGAAAAAAATAGTAATATTAAGATTGAAAAAGAACTAGTTACAGCAGATACACCACTTCCTTTTAGTTTAAAGAAATTATGGTTTGATTTAGAAGATTTTGAAAGACAGACTTATAATGAAAGAGGAAAGCCCCAAACTATAACTAAAAAAATAGTCCAAGGAGATCCAGAAAAGTTAATATCTAATGAATATGAACCTGCAAGTGCTGGAGGAGGCAAACCATATTTAAATAATAAAGCAAAGGGATTACTTAATTTTCTTGATAGTATTAGATTAAAACTCAAAGATTCAACATATAATTTTTTATTTAAGCCAGGCGAGTTTTTACCAGATTTAGATGGTAAAGTAAAAAAAGATTTAAGCAATTTATTATTTGAATGGTTAGGTAGTGATAAATCCATTACAATCCTTGATTTATCTGGTATCCCAAGTGAAATAATGACTTCTATATCAGGAACACTATTGAAAATTATTTATGACACATTATTTTGGGGTCAAAACCTTTCAATAGGTGGGAAAGAACAACCTTTATTAATCGTTTTAGAAGAAGCCCACAATTATTTACGAGATGGAGATAAATCTATATCATCAAGAGCAGTACAATCTATTGCTAAAGAAGGTAGAAAATATGGAGTAGGACTAGCTTTAGTAACACAAAGACCATCAGAATTAGATGAAACAGTATTAAGTCAATGTGGTACAATAATAGCATTAAGAATGAATAATTCAAAAGACAGAGGACATATTCGTGCAGCAATTCAAGATGAGCTTCAAACAATGATAGATTTATTACCAAGTCTAAGAACTGGAGAAGGAATTATATCAGGCGAAGGTGTAAAAATTCCTTCAAGAGTTCAGTTTTATAAACTTTCAAATGCCCCTAAAAGTTCAGATCCAAAAGTTTCTGAAAAATGGATGCAAGAGAAAAATGCTAAGATTGATGATTATAATAAACTATTATTTCTTTGGAGAAATCAAAAATTAAAGGAGGAAATAAGCAATGAATAATGTAGAAATGATACCAGTTAGTTCTTCTAATGTAGACAGTGTAGGTTATGACGAAACAAATCAAATAGCATATGTTAGGTTTTTAAATGGAACACTATATATTTATAAAGGAGTTCCACAATTTGAGTACGAAGGTCTATTAAATGCCCCTTCTGTTGGTTCATATTTACATAGAAATTTTAAAAATGTATATCCATATGAGAGAATTGAGTAAACACGCTCGATTGTCTCTCCTCATTTGATAGGATTACCGCTCTACACCTAACATATGTCAAATGATGTTGTTTTACGGTGAACTATATTATTGGGAAATATTTATTTCAGCTTCCCTATCTACATAGAAAAACTAGTAACTAGTCTTTTACAAATATAAGCATACTAGCTATATAAACACTCTATAAAACCAATATATAGTAGTGCGTTAATTTTAGTAGCTCATATTATAGTTACATCATAATAAAAAAACTTGTAATCATAAAACCATTAATCAATGGTTTAATAATTACAAGTTTTTAATTTGGTGCCGAAGGTGGGACTCGAACCCACACGTAGTCGCCTACACTGGATTTTGAGTCCAGCGCGTCTGCCAATTCCACCACTTCGGCTCATCAGTGACAAGTAATATAATAGCACATAGATGAGCTATTAGTCAAGTGGTTTATATTAAAAAAATAAAAAATTTCAAATTACGATTAATGTATATCTGATATGTTAAGTTATTTCATTTGATTATACGTGTTCTAACAAGCTGTAGTTTTAAATATAATATAACAATAAGTATTTTAGCTTTATTACTTTTCTTGTTTATCAATCAGACCCGTAAAATTCTAACTAATACAATTACTAACAGACATACAGATTATCCTTGCATATCTAACAACCACTTTACAGTGAGTCACAATTCCTAAAATTTCATTTTCATTATTTCTTCTTTCCATGAAATAGACGGATATTCATTATTTGTCATACATCTATTAACAACAAATCCAAAATAATTAAAAAACAATCATAAAATGTAGTTTATAAAAATAAAATTAGTAGGTATAGTATTTTGGAGGTGTATGATGGGTCGTAAAAAGTATTTTGTTATTATATTTTTTTGTTTAGTTCTTATTTTCGATACAATAAAGCCTACATATGGCTTTGATAATAATTTTGCCAGGGAAATAATCGTTAATATTGCACAAAGGATTTTAATTTTGAAGGAGGGTGATAATTTGAAAGAATATCCTATTGCTGTTGGCAAATCTGCTACACCTACTCCTTTAGGTGAATATAATGTTATAAATAAAGCTGTAAATCCATATTATAAAAAATTAGATATTAAAGGAGGAAGTGAAGAAAATCCTCTAGGTAGTAGATGGATTAGTTTTAAGTATCATTATGGTATTCATGGTAATAACGATCCAGATTCTATTGGAACATATGCATCTGGTGGGTGTATAAGAATGCATGAAAGAGATGTGCAGGAGATATATAGTGCTTCATCTGTTGGTACTCCTGTGAAAGTATTTTATGATCCAATTGATATCAGCTATGACATAAATGGTGATAATCCTATAATAAAAGCACAGAGGGATTATTATAAAAATATTAAAAATTATGATGAATTGATTATTGAGAAGCTTAAAAATCTCAAAATTTATTCGAAAATTGAAAAAGAAAGGTTAGAGCAACTATTAGATAAGTTAAAAAAACATGAGACAGTATTTAGTGACAGTTGGTGTTTGTTTATTAATAAAAAGTATATTTCAAAAGATATAATCGAAAAGGATCAAGAATATTATGTGAAGAAAGCAGATATTGAAAAATTCTTTAATATTGATATATATAGCTTGGAAAAAACAGATTATGCAAAATTGTTGGGTAGCAAAGTTGGACAGATAATAACAAATGATATTAAATATATTAAAATTAAAGATTTACATAGTGTATTAAAGGGGTCTCTAGTTATAAATGATACTGAAAAAAATATATGTTTAGACAGCAATTTGTTAAAGATAAATAAGAAGCTGTTTTCGAATGTCATTAATCTTACAACTGAGCCTAAAGCTCCATTATATAGATTAAATAAGATATTTGACCTTAACTATAATTTTAAAGATGATACAGTTAATCTGTTTGATAAAGATGAGGATATAAGTTATATTTTATATGATAATCAACCTTATGTAGATTTAACAGAGTTATCTGAAATTACAAATTGTACTGTTGATGTATCTACATACAATAAGACTGTAAATATAAATATTTACCCTGAAATAATATTTGATGACATGTCATATGAAGGACGTATAATTAATAATGAATTTTATATTCCTCTGCATTTATTTCTAGAAAATACTAGTGATAACAACTATATTTATTACTTATCGCTTTTAGTAAAGGATAAGGATAAATACTTATATAAAGAAAATGATGTTGAATATATAGCGTTGAGTCATGTTAAGTGTTTCTTTGATATTGAATGGAATGACTATAAGATGAAATTGTTTTTAAAAAGAAGGAAATAAATATTATTGATGGAATAGCTTCTTTAAAGGGAGCTTTTTTTTTAGCTGAGAACTCAAATTTAGATTTGATGTGAATCGGTTAATCATGGAAAGAACTGAGTAATCGATTCATAAAAAAAATGATTTTCAAATCGCTTATCGAAAAAATCATATCGAAAATTTCCAAACTACGAATTTATAATAATTAATATGGGAAAAACTAAAATTAATTTTTAAAACTTGGAACTTTTTAATTCAAATTCAAGTCTAATTAAAAAGGATATAGTTTGTATTTAAATGAAAGGGGTGAAAATAGATGGTAAATAATGAAGAAAAACTAATAAAGAAATGTCAAAAGGGAGATATAGATGCTTTTGAAACATTAATTAGTAGTTATGAAAAAATTGCTTACAACATAGCTTTAAAAATGCTTAAAAATAGAGAAGATGCAATGGATATATCGCAAGAAGCTTTTATTAAAGTATTTAAGTCAATTGATAAATTTAATTTCAAATCTTCTTTTTCAACATGGTTGTATAGAATTGTAGTAAATACATGTATAGATCATTTAAAAAAGAAAAAGAAGGTATATTCTATAGATAGCACGGTTGAGACACAAAATGGAGAAATACATACAGAAATTCCTGATACAACAAATAACCCAGAACAACTGATGGAGAAAAAATTAACTAAAGAATTAGTTCATAGGAGTATAAATGAATTAAGTGAAACGCATAAAGTTGTTATAGTATTAAGAGATATACAAGGTTTTAGTTATGAAGAGATTTCACAAATAATAGGATGTTCACAAGGTACCGTCAAATCCAGAATAAGTAGAGCAAGAAGTGCTTTGAAAAAAATAATTATAAATGATACGGAACAAAATATTGAAAGATTCGTCTAATTATTTGAAAGGAGGGATGAAAGATGAATTGTAATGAATTTAATGAGAAAATATCTCTTTATATAGATAACCAACTAAATGATATGCAAAAAAAGGAATTTGAGCAACATCTAAATAGTTGTGATAAATGTAAGAATGATTATAAGCAAATGGTACAAATTCTTGAGTTTGCTAGAGATTGTGAGCAAGAAGAATTACCATCAAATTATAAGGCTACTTTAAGAGAAAAATTAGAAGAATGTCAAAGGAATAATGTAAAGAAGAAAAGAATAAATTGGAAAAAATATTCAGCGATTGCAGCAGGTCTATTAGTTATTGTTACATCAGTTTCTTTGTTATCATCGTCTGATATGAAACAATATGATGAAGCGGAAAATAAGAGCAGTTATGAATATGGTACAATGGATAGTAATGCGAATCAAGCTGCTGACGAGGCTCCAAAGAGCATAGCTCCTAATACTAAAAAGTTTGAAATCAGTCCAAATAGTGTTGCTACAAATGATAGCATACA
Source organism: Abyssisolibacter fermentans (assembly GCF_001559865.1). NCBI lineage: Bacteria > Bacillati > Bacillota > Clostridia > Eubacteriales > Clostridiaceae > Abyssisolibacter > Abyssisolibacter fermentans. Next base: position 43,612 of record NZ_LOHE01000078.1, on the reverse strand, counting down.
AGAAAAATATGGGCTAGAAAAAAGAAGAAAAGTAATAGAAAATGCAAATTTATCTTTAGAGGTTGATAATTTTGATAAAACTACTAGTGATATAGTAATATATGTTGAAAAAAGCGGTGGATTTATAGAAAGTAGTAATGAACAAATCAGAACTACTAGCAGAGGAAAGACGAAATATGGTGATATGGTTATAAGAATACCAAGCGATCAATTTCGTCATACTTTAACATATATTAAGACATTAGGTCAAATTAATGGTAGTGAGTCTGCTACAAATGATATAACGGGTAGTTATATGGATGTAGATAGTGAAGTAAAGAATTTAAAGATTCAAGAAGAAAGATTAAGAGAAGTTTTGAAAAAGGCTGAAAAAGTTGAAGATATTCTTAAGATAGAGGATGAATTAAAAAGGATTCGTACAGAGATAAATCAAAAAATAGGAAGGCTTAAAAATTGGGATGATTTGGTTGATTTATCAACTATATATATTAATATTGAACAGAGACAATATAGTGATGAATATATAAAGCCTGAAAATGACAATATGTGGTCAAAGGCTAAGAGAGGTTTTGTTCAAAATATTAATAAGATAATAGTTGCTTTACAGAATATTATAATAGTAGTTATTAGTAACTTGCCAACTATTATTGTGATTATGATATTAATATTAATTATATATTTAATTTATAAGAAGTTTAGAAAATAAATTTTTGGTTGAATTATATTAGGTAGTTGCAAAACTAAAATTTAAATATAATGTGTAAATAACATTAATTTTAGCTCATAAGTTTTGGGCGAGGGGACCCATCTCATAATCTTTGACGGCTGGGCAAGAGCCCGTTTTGAAGTAAATAAGAAACTCACTACTTACTGCGTTCCTAGCAGTAAGTGATTCACTCAAAATCGTGGATTTTGGTTCTCTACTTAGGAGCGATGAAGAAACGAACTCTTGAAGTCACGCTTTCAAAGAAACATGAGATGGTTCCCTAGTAACTATATTGGTATTTTTTACAATTACTTTATGGGGGAAACTGAGTTACTTCATAGCATGTAAACATTGAATTTATACATAGTGTAGAGTTTTGCAATTAACTAAATTATATAAAAAAGGAGGACAAATATGAAACGTTCGATTATTGTTGCAGTATTGTGTTTTACGTTATTATGTGGATTTACTTTAGGTACAACAGGGGCATTGAACAATACATCTTTAGCAGAGGCTGATGTAAATACTGATGATATGGGTACTTTGTACGTAAATGGAGAAGGTATTGTAAAAATCAAGCCTGATGTTGCATATATTAATTTAGGTGTTGAATGCGAAAATAAAGTTAGTCAAAAAGCTCAAGAAGAAAATGCAAAAAAAATGGCTGAAGTTGTAAAGTCTCTTAAGGAACAAGGAATAAAAGAAAATGATATAAAAACTATAAGTTATGATATTAGGACATTAAGATATTATAATGAAAAAACTCATAAAAGTGAAACAACAGGCTATAGAGTTGAAAATGTTGTTCAAGTTACAATAAACAATATAAACAACGTTGGTAAAGTAATAGATGCTGTATCAGAAAATGGAGCTAATTTAATTAGAAATATCAGATTTGGTACAACTAAACAAGATGAATATTACTTACAGGCATTAAAAATAGCTATGGACAATGCTAAGGGTAAAGCTAATGTATTAGCTGAATCTATTGGAGTAGTGCTTAAAAAGCCATCTAAAATATCAGAAAATTCATATGGCGGCTATACTATGATAGATGCGAATGATTCTTATAGAGCCAATTCTATGAAGAAATTTGAAAGTATTGAAACATCAATATCATCTGGAGAATTAGAAATAAGGGCTAACGTAAACATTGAATATAAATATTAAAAAACGGCAATAGCCGTTTTTTAGTTTGTAAAAATATAAAAATAAATTAGGAAAGATAGACTAGATAAATAAAAGAAATTTAAACTTTTCAGCAATTTTATATTACAACTTAAACATAACTATTTTAATTTATGTAATGTTGATATATACTAGATATATGATGTTATAAAACATATTTAACCCTATCATTCATATAACTTTGAATTATGTGTTTTTTTTATGAATAATCTGGGTTTAAATAAGTAAGTATCTGAGGAGTTGATAATAATGCCAAATAAAAAAATGGTTTTAATAGACGGAAATAGTTTATTACATAGAGCTTACTATGCGTTACCACTTTTATCTACGAAAGATGGAATATATACAAATGGTGTTTATGGCTTTTTGACCATGTATTATAAAATAATAGATGATTACGATCCTACTTACATGTGTGTTGCATTTGATAGAAAAGCACCTACTTTTAGACATAAAGAATATGCAGATTATAAAGCTGGTAGAAAAAAAACTCCTGATGAATTAGGACAGCAATTTTCTCTTATAAGAGAAGTGCTTGATTGCTTAGGCATTACTTTTGTTGAGATGGATGGTTTTGAAGCTGATGATATTATTGGTACATTATCAAGGCGTTATGATGAGCAAGGCTTTGAAGTACTGGTTGTATCTGGAGATAAAGATTTACTACAGTTAGCAACTGATAACATTAAGGTTCTTCTTACCAAAAAAGGTGTAAGTACTGTTGAAATTTATGATACAAATGCCATGCTTGATAGATATGGCTTAACACCTGTGCAGTTTATAGATCTAAAAGGTCTAATGGGTGATCAATCTGACAATATACCTGGTGTTCCAGGTGTTGGAGAGAAAACAGGCATAAAGCTTTTGAAAGAGTATAATACCATAGAAGAAATATATGAGAATATTGATAATATTAAAGCTAAAAAATTAAAACAAAACCTAAAGGAAAATAAACTGCAAGCTTTCATGAGTAGAAGACTAGCACAAATTATAACCAATGTACCTATTGAAACAGATATTGAAAATCTTAAAATTGAACAACCAGATACAGATTGTTTATATGATTTATATAAAAAACTAAAGTTTAAATCCTTGTTGAAAAGAATACCTAATGTTGACTTAGAAAATAGGACATTCAAGACTGAATTTAAACTAGTTGAGTCAATAGATATTGTAGACAATATTATTGATGAAATAAAGGATACAAAGAGCTTTTTATTTAAATTTGTTGTTAATGACAGTAACTATTTAAATGGTAAAATAATAGCTATCACTATAGGTTTAGATAATAAATCATCTTATTATATACCTTTTGATGATATAGACTTTGACGAGGTTATTGCTAAGCTAAAACCTGTTTTTGAAGATAAAACTATAAGTAAGATAGGACATAATTTAAAAAATGACTTATTAGTGTTATTTAGATACGATATAGATATTAAAGGATTAGAATTTGACACTATCATAGCTCAGTATTTAATTGACCCATCTCAAAAATCCTATTCACTTAAAACATTAGCAGATGAATATTTAGAAGTGGATATAAAAGATGATGAAGAACTTTTGGGAAAGGGTAAAAATAAGAAAAACTATTTAGATTTGTCTAAAGATGAATTGTGCTCATATTTTAGTAACAAAATTTCTATTATTAATAAACTAGAAAAAGTTTTAAGAGAAAAATTAAAGGAACTCAATATGATTGATTTGTTTGAAAATATTGAAATGCCATTAATAGAAGTTTTAGCAAATATGGAGCATGTTGGATTTAAAGTAGATATAGATGCTTTGAAAGAGCTAGGAGATGAATTTCAATCTAGAATAAATCAATTAACTGAAGAAATATATGATATTTCAGGTGAGAAATTTAATATCAATTCACCAAAACAATTAGGTGTAGTATTATTTGAAAAATTAGAGCTTCCTGTAATAAAGAAAACTAAAACAGGGTATTCAACTAATGCTGAGGTTTTAGATAAATTAAAAGGTGAAAATGAAATTATTGAAAAAATATTGGAATATAGAAAGCTTGTAAAGCTTAAAAATACTTATGTAGATGGTTTTATACCTTTAATAGATCCTAAAACACATAGGATACATTCAAGCTTTAAACAGACAATCACAACAACTGGTAGAATTAGCAGTACAGAACCAAACCTTCAAAATATACCGATAAGAACAGCTGAAGGTAGAAAGATTAGAAAGGTTTTTGTTTGTGATGAAAATGAAAAGCTTGTAGATGCAGATTATTCACAGATTGAACTTAGAGTATTAGCACATATTTCTGGAGATGAAAAACTTATAGAAGCTTTTGATAATGATGAGGATATTCATACAAAAACAGCATCTGAGGTATTTAATGTTCCAAAAGAAGAAGTTACTTCATTAATGAGAAGTAGAGCAAAAGCTGTTAATTTTGGTATTATATACGGTATAAGTGACTTTGGTCTTTCAAGAGATTTAAATATTGCTAAAAAGGAAGCTAAGGTTTATATAGATAATTACCTTGAAAATTACAAATTGGTAGCTAAATATATGAAGGATATTATATATATAGGTAAAGAAGATGGATTTGTTACAACAATTTTAAATCGAAGAAGGTACCTACCAGAATTGCAGGCAAAGAATTTTATTGTTAGGTCTTCTGGAGAAAGGTTAGCAATGAATACACCTATTCAAGGAAGTGCAGCTGATATTATAAAAATTGCTATGGTAAACGTGTATTTTGAATTAAAGAAAAGAAAACTGAAATCAAGATTAATACTACAAGTACATGATGAATTAATTATAGAAGCTGATGAAAATGAAATAGAAGAAGTAAAAGAATTGTTAAAAAATCTCATGGAAAATGCAATAGACTTAAGTGTGCCATTGAAAGTAGATATGCAGGTTGGTGAAAGTTGGTATGAAACAAAATAATAATGAGATAACTTTAATAGGAATAACGGGTGGTATAGGCACTGGTAAAAGTACAGTGAGCAATATATTGAGAAACAAAGGTTATGTTATTATAGATGCAGATATAATAGCTAGAGAAGCGTTAGAAGTTGGAAAACCAGGATATGATGATGTTATCGATTATTTTGGCGCTGATATAATAACATATGATAAGAGTATAGATAGAAGAAAATTGGGAGAAATTGTTTTTAATAATAATGATCTGATAAAAAAATTAAATGATATTGTACACCCTCATGTGTATAATGAAATTAAACATTTAATAGAATTAAATTCAAAACAAAATAATATAATTTTCTTAGATATTCCTTTATTAATAGAGGAAAAAGATAAACTATATTCAAATGGTATAATAATGGATCATATATGGTTAGTATATGCAGATAGAGAAACTCAACTTAATAGAATATTGAAAAGAGATAATTTAGGTAAGGATGAAGCAATCTCAAGGATTAATTCGCAAATGTCAATTGAAGACAAAAGAAAAGAAGCTGATGTTATAATTGAGAATAAAGGAGATTTAAAAGAATTAGAACATCAAATTGATGATAAGCTTAGAGAAATATTAAGTATAAGGAGGTAGATTCTTGGCTAAGGCTTATAGGCATTTGAAATTTATTTCTATACTATTATGTATATTAATTGTCTTTGGTTTAGTTAACATTAAAAGAATAGGCAGAGTAGTTTTTCCTATGAAATATCAAAAACAGATATATACATATTCAAATACTTATAAAGTAGATCCGTTGTTAATTGCTTCTATTATTAGAGCTGAAAGTAGTTTCTTACTGAGAGCAAAATCTCATAAGGGGGCTATTGGGTTAATGCAAATTATGCCCAAGACCGGAAGATGGGCTGCAAAAGAAATTGGTATCAAAAATTATAGTGATGAAAAATTGTATGATGAAGATATCAATATTATTATAGGTTGCTGGTTTGTTAATAAGCTTAGTGTTGAATTTGATGGCAACATGGATTTGGTATTAGCAGCTTATAACGCGGGAAGCGGCAACGTTAATAAATGGATTAATGATGGAAAAATAAGTATTGATAATATAGAGAATATACCTTTTGTAGAAACTAAGAATTATGTAAAAAGGATCAGTATATATTTGAAAATATATAAATTTTTATATAACTAATTATAAGTAACATATATTTTTAAAAAAATTTTTAGTTGTGGACTATTATTGCAAAATAATGATATACTACATTAGTAACTTCTAAATATGTAAAGAATTAAAAAACAGATTTTTCATTAATAGTTTTGTTACAATTTTGATGTTATATATATTGGAATATAGAAAATAAGAGATATAAAACTATTTATGATAAGTAACAAAATGATAAATTCGATTGCTCATGAAGGAGGAAAATATGAAATATAAAAAAACACTAGCAACCATCTTAATAATGATATTAGGTTTAGCTCTATTTGGGTGTGAAAAAGGTGTAGATTTAGAAAATAATGAAGATAAACAAGGTTCTGTAGAAGTTTCTTATGAACCTGAATACGGTGGAAATATGAATGTACCAATATCAAATGTAAAAACATTTAACCCACTAATTAATAGAGAAAAAAGCTTATATCATTTTTATAAGTTAATATATGAAGCACTATTTGAATTTGATGAAGATTTCAATATAAAAGGTCAATTATGTAAGACTTATCAAATTGAAAATGAGGGTAGATTGATTAGATTAACATTAAGAGATGATGTTTATTGGCATGATGGTGTTAAGTTTACAGCAAAAGATGTTAAATTTACGTTAGATGCTATGAGATATAGTTCTAGAGAAGGTTTATATAATGAAATACTTACAGATGTGTTTAAGCCCTCTAAGCCATCAGATATAAAGCAAATAATGAGTGCAAATATTATCAATGATTATGTTATAGAAATAAAATTAAATCGAAATTATTCTAATTCCTTAGAGGCTTTGATGTTCCCAATATTACCAATGCATCAATTTACTAATAAGCAAAGTGCAGATAGAAGTGATTATGACAAAGCTTTTAACGAAAATTATATAAAAACTCCTATTGGAACAGGTCCTTATAAGTTTGATAAATATGAGAAACTAAAATATGTAGGACTTTCAGCAAATGATAAATGGTATAAAGGTAAGCCATACATTCAAAATATAAGTGGAATAATAGTTGATAGCGAGGAGACAGCACTAAGTTCATTTGAGACAGGTTTAGTTGATTTAGCTTTTGCAGTAGGTATTGATTGGGATAAATACCTAGAAAATAAAAAAGTTAATATATATGAATATACTACAAATAAATATGAATTTATTGGTTTTAATTTTAATAAAGAAATTTTTCAAGGAGTTAAAGGTCAAAGTCTTAGAAAAGCAATTGATTATGCTATAAACAAACAAGTAATTGTGGATAATGTTTTTCTAAGGCATGCAAAAATTGCAGATACACCTATAAATCCAAACTCTTGGCTATATGATAAAGATACTAATTTGTTGAAGTATAATATTAATGAAGCAAGAGATATTTTGCAAAAAGCAGGTTTTAAAGATACAAATGATGATGGTATACTAGAAGATACAAATGGTAAAAAGCTTCAAATTAGACTGTTAACGAATTCTTATAATCAATTAAGAACTGAGATGGCAGATATAATTGTAAATGATTTAAAAGAAATTGGGATTGAAGTAATAAAAGATTATAATAGCTCGAACAATTTATCAGAGCAAGAAATAGCGACACAATGGGAAAGGTTAAATAATAAACTTTCAAAGCGTGAATTCGATATGGTATTATTAGGATGGGATTTATCACTAGTACCTGATTTGTCATTTATGTTACATTCTAGCCAAATCGATAATGGAACCAATTTTATTAGTTACAATCATATTGAAATGGATAATTTGTTAATGCAGGCTTTCTTAGCTCAAGATAGGGAAACTAAAAGAGAATCTTATATTAATATTCAAAAACTAATTTCAGAAGATTTACCTTATGTTAGTTTGTTGTTTAAGAACAAGGCTATTCTTGTAAATAATAAAATTATGGGAGATATCAAGCCAGAGACGTTCAATTTGTATTATAATATTGATAAGTGGTTTATTCCAAAAAAATATCAAGATATAAAATAATGCTATTGACAATAATAAAGATAGAGGCTATACTTAATTGGTAGCTTCATTTGCGAGGGTGCTGGAACTGGCAGACAGGCATGTTTGAGGGACATGTGTCTAATTGGCGTGTGGGTTCGAGTCCCATCTCTCGCACCATAATAGATATAAAACAAGGTAGATACTAATTGTATCTACTTTTTTTTGGCTCTGTTAAATTAATTGTTGATTTGCATACAAAATAGGTGGTCCAATTAAAAGTACTACCTATTTTGTGTGCAATATATTTTATTATCTACCTAATAATATTATTTCAAGTTAATTATTTCTTGTAATTTAGTTAATACAGTAGTTTCTTTAATATGTATTTCTTTTATTATATCAGACATTTCTTGTAGTAATTGATTTGCTCCTGTTTCTGATAATTTCCACATCAAATCTCCAACCGCATCCCAGCGTTTTGAAATTTCAATATATGAAGAACCTAATTGCTTTATTTTTTCATTACCAATTATTTCACTTGCCTGTATTAGAAAATTACCATACATCTTTCTGAAAATACCACCACCTGTACCACCATCAGCATTAATTTGAAAATAGTTTGTAATTCCTGCTGTTTTCAATTTTTCTTTATCAAATTTGCTCCATTTTAGAATCTCCTTAGAAAATTTATCAATACCATTTAGACCTAATAATTTTGCTGGAGCATTTAACATATTATCACAAGTTTCTTTTATTGCTGAAAAAATAATAGGTGATGTTATTTTTTCATAGCCATTAAATTTTATTGAAAGATATTTGTTGTTTGAAGGGAAAGGTCTATGATTACTACTTCGAGCCTTTTCTACTTTCTTATAATCAACTAAATGATAGTCTTTAGATATATAACCATTGGGTGTTCTAATAGTATTGTCAGAGTTATCTCTATCACTTATATAAAACTTTTCTGCCTCATTATCATAACCAAAAATAACTACTGCGTGTCCACCAAAATGATTATCTTCACCCAAATTCAAATAATCAAGATAAGGCATATCTACATATATTAAAACTGGGTTATTATCATCTAATAGTTTTAGTGTTTTATCAAAAGCAGTTTTATATTTACTACTTGATTTACACTTTATTTCAATATCAAGCCTTTCACCAAGTTTTTTTTCAAATTCAAAAGGTTTGGTTCTTCCTGATACCATTGGTGATTTTTTTAGATTAACATATACAAATGATAATCCTGAACCAATTCCAAAAATCATCTCTTCTGTAAGTGGATAGTTGTAATATTCAAATACTTGTTTTAACGCAGTTGTTATACAATGTTTGCCCCCACTTGGCTTGAAACCGTTAACTATTTTCTCCATCTCAAAACCTCCTTTACTATATTATTTTAACATCATAAACATGACTATAGTATGTCTTATTAAAAATTAATATCTTACTAATTATAAACATATATATATATCCAAATTATTATATAACAGAGCATTTTTACAAAAAAACTTGGGTTGTTTATCTAAACATAAATTCATATGTACAGTTAGTATATAAAAAATTTTCTTATTTAACATTACTTAATTAGTAATAAAAGAATCAAGGAGCTTAAAGCTCCTTTTAGCAAATAAGTTGAAATTTTGAATCGTTATGTTTACAGTAAAAGTTATTATGTTTTTTAAGATGAAAAAGTATTGTGATTTAATTAACCCTGATTATCAATATAGCTTTGAATAGTATAAACGGGTTTGATATTCAATAAATAATCTGGGTTTTAGTGATAAATTCAAGAATCTTTATTATGATGATAATGTAAAGCATTTAGTTATTAATTAGTAGATTCTAATAAGTAAATTTTAAAATCAGTGTATTAAATTCTAGTAGTCATTACAATATCTGCCGAAGAACACTACCAATAATAGGAAGAAAAACAGTAAGCTACTGCCATCATCATCACAGAGTAAGTCAAGTAATCCTTTAGCCATACCAATACCTCCTTAGAATGGTTTTATTATATTATATGAGAAAATAATTATTGTGTTACTTAAAAAATAAATTTAGATAGCTTTAGTTTTAAGACATGTTTGTATTTGACTGAAGGAATGTTTTTTATACTCTTTATTTGAATAAAAAAATACAATTTCTCACATTCTATTAATAGTATGAATCAATAGAATAGTACAGGAGGAGATACAAATGACTCAAACTATAATGGGTATAAAAATTGACAATAGAAATGAAAATGTACCTAAAGTTCAAAATTTATTCACAGAGTATGGATGTATAATTAACACTAGGTTAGGCTTACATGAAGCACATAATCTATGTAGCCCGCAAGGTTTGATATTGTTAGAAGTAATAGAAGAAAAGAATCAAGAGGTCGATAGATTTGAGGCTAAGCTTAATTCAATAGAAGGTGTTGTAGTTAAAAAGATGGTGTTTTAAAGATTGGGGGATATGGCAAAAGGAATTTCAATTTGAGATATCCCCATATTGAATTAAATCATATTATTCATATTATAGACTTTTGGTGCTTTACCGATTATAAATCTTGCAGCATTTAAAGCTCCATTAGCGAATATTTTTTTAGAAAGAGCTTTATGACTAATCTCTAATATTTCATCATTTCCAGCAAAAATTACACTATGTTCACCTACAATAGTTCCACAACGAATTGAGTGAATTCCTATTTCACATGATGAGCGTTTACTTTGATTACCATGCCTTAAAAAGACTAAATTTTTAGTATTGTTTAATGTTCTATTAATATTATCTGCAATCATATATGCTGTTCCACTTGGAGCGTCTACTTTTTTATTATGATGCTTTTCGATTATTTCAATATCAAAAGATTCATTTAGTAATTTGGCAGATTCATTAACAAGCTTCAATAATAAGTTTACACCAATGGACATATTTGCAGATATAAATATTGGTATTGATTTAGATGCTTCTTCTATAATATTTTTTGAGGATATACTTAAACCAGTTGTTGCAATAACAAGAGGTATATTTTTGTATAAAGCATAAGCTACAAGCTCTTTAACGCAACTAGGATGTGAAAAATCTATAATAACGTCAGCTTTTTCTTTAATATCATAAGGATTACTGTATAAAGGAATACTATTCTCACGAATCTCATCTTTATTTGAAACTTTTGTATCTATTCCTGCCGTTATAATCATATCATCAGTATTATTAATCTCATCAATCAGCACTTGACACATTTTGCCCATATAGCCATTAAGAACAACTTTTATCACTTAGATTACCTCCTTGGAAGAAGACCGTAATTAATAAGCTCTTGTTGTAATAAATGCAGATTTGAAGCTGTCATGTCTACTAAAGGTAGTCTTAGATTTCCGGCATCCATGTTTAATAAATTCATAGCAGTTTTTATAGGAATAGGATTAGTTTCAATAAACAATGCATTAATAAGAGCTTTCATATTAAGTTGTATTTCAATGGCTTCATTGATGTTTCCATTCATAAAGAGTTCTACCATGTTATGCGTCTCTTTTGGCAATATATTTGCGATAACAGATATTACTCCTTTACCACCCAATGCTAATAATGGAAGTATCATATCATCATTACCGGAATAGATATAAAAATCTTTTGGACATAACCTAGCTATTTCAGCTACTTGTTCAATATTTCCACTAGCTTCTTTTACACCTTTGATATTTGGATGTTTAGATAATTCTAATATAGTTTGCGGCAATATATTTAAACCAGTTCTTCCAGGAACATTGTATATAATGATAGGAATGTTTACAGCATCAGCAATAGCAGTGTAATGAGCTATGAGACCTTTTTGTGTTGTTTTGTTATAGTAAGGAGTTACTACTAGTAAACCATCTACGCCTACAGATTCAGCATAACGGCTCATTTCTATAGCATGCTTTGTATTATTACTTCCTGTACCAGCTATGACAGGAATTCTTTTATTTGTTTTTTCTACAGCAAATTTTATAGCATTCATTTGTTCTTCATTAGTCATTGTTGAAGCTTCACCGGTAGTTCCACATATTATTATAGCATCAGTTTTTTTATTGATATGCATATCAATAAGTTCTCCAAGTTTGTTATAGTTGATTTTAGAATTTTTGAATGGAGTTACTATAGCTACGCCAGAACCTGTAAATAAACTCATAAAATACCATCTCCCTACAATTAGATGAATAAGGTGAATATTTAAATGTTTAACCCTGATTATTCATATAACTCCCGATAATATGCTGTAAGTTTCTGAATTAGAAGATTTCAGTGAATTCGAAGGCATACCGAGTTGGTATGTCAAGAATTTAATGATATCTTATAACAACGAAAGCAATTACGTAGTAATTGCAACACACCGTTTCAACAAGACGCAAGATTGTGCACCTTCTGTTAAATATAATCGATATACGCTACCTATAGAGGTGAGAGACAAATTTCGTCTTGTTATAAACAGAAGGATGCAGCATAGTATTTAATTTTTCATGAATAATCTGGGTTTTATATTATAATATTAAATATAGGCTTCCGTTGTGAGAACCTGAAAATAATATTTGAAATATTTTCTGGATACAGTTAGAATATAATTATCTCTGATTATTCATATAACTTTAAATAATCTGTGATCAAAGTCGAAAAACAAATTAGAGGGGTAAATATGGAAAATAAAATTGAAAGAAAGAAACCTGACATATTTGAGGCAAATTTATATTATACAATTATAGGCTTTATGTTTCTAACATTAGGCGCGTATGTTCAAAAGAGGAACCTAAATAGTGGCTTGTTAATTACAGAATTAATAATTATATGTTTACCAGTATTTATATATTTAAAAATTAGAGGATATGATATAAGAAGCACATTACGATTGAATAAATTAAGTTTTAAACAGGTTTTATTAATACCTTTAATAACGATATTATTTTATCCTTTAGCAGTATTTTTCAACTCGATATTATTATTTCTTTTAAGTTTTTTTGGAAAAGTAAATCCAATGAAATTACCAGCACCTCAAAATGTTAAAGAACTATTAATAGGGTTTATCATTGTTGCTGTATCAGCAGGTATATGTGAAGAAATTATGTTTAGAGGATTTATAATGAGTGCTTATAAAAGAGTGGGAGTAAAAAAATCCATAATTATATCAGCTGTATTATTTGGATTTTTTCACTTTAATATACAAAATCTAGTTGGTCCTATTTTTTTAGGTATCATTTTTGGATATATGGTATATAAAACCAATTCGATTTTTGCTTCAATAATAGCTCATATTACAAATAATGCTTTTGTAGTTTTCTTATCATATTTGATAGAAAAGTTTAGTGATCAATCTCAAAATCAAAATCTGCCGGTGGCTGTATCTGATAAAACAATTTTAGCATTTTTCATACTACTTATTGGTGTTGTTGTTTTACTGACGGTTCCACTCGCAATAAAGTTAATGAAAAAACTTTCAAATAATGAACTTGATCAAATGAGTTTAGAGAAAGATTTACATTATGATTTAAAAATGAATTTTAAAGAAAAAATCGTATTAGTTCCAATGTTTATAATATATTTTTATAGAATGAGTGTAGTGATTTCATATATGTTGTAAAAACACTCTTCACAAGTAATGGAAAGCTAACAATTATTAATTTACATTTAATGAATAATAAAAAAACAGTATCGAAGGATACTGTTTTTTTACTACAATCCGATCTTTGATACAAACTCGCAATTTAATCCTGCATATGGACCAATTTGGGGGAAAGGTCCAAAGTTGTGTAAGTTGTATAAAGGGGGATGGGAAAGTAGTGAATTACAACAAAAGATAGTTTAACACTTTATTGAGAATAAATCAATACTTATTTCATTTCAAAACGAGATTTTTCTATTGTAAGTATAAATATTTAACAAAAATGACATACTAATGTAAAAGGAGAGATGCGTAATGGTAAAAAATAAAAAAAAGAAAGAAGAGACACTAGAAGATAGATTAAAATATGAAATAGCTGATGAATTAGGACTAATGGATAAAGTAAATACATTAGGCTGGGGTGGATTAACTGCTAAAGAAACTGGAAGAATAGGTGGTATAATTACAGTTAGAAAGAAAAAAATGAAACTAGAAAAAGCAAAAAAAATCAATAATGAATAAGTTTTTGTATAAAAAGCTGTATTACTATGTTATAATAAGTTTATAATATTTCATGAGGTGGTATTATGAATTCATACAGTAGTATGGCGCAATTGTATGATGAGTTAATGAATGATGTTGATTATCATAAATGGTATGAGTATATAGAGCAAATATTTAAAAAAAAAGATTTAAAGCCTAGAAATATTTTGGAGATGGCATGTGGGACAGGTAATTTTACTGAAATTTTATGTAATAATGACTATAATGTTACGTGTTTTGATTTGTCTGATGAGATGTTAGTTGTAGCATATGAAAAATTAAGAAAATTTAACAACGTTACTATCTTAAAACAAAATATGATAAATTTTAAAATTAATGAAAGTTTTGATATGGTTCTAAGTATTTGTGATAGTATAAATTACATAACAAAGGAACAAGATTTAATTAATACATTTGATAGGGTATATAGTCACTTAAATGATAATGGAATATTTATTTTTGACATTAATTCAAAATATAAGCTTGAAAATATTATAGCAAAAAATATTTTTGTTAATGATTATGAAGATGTATTTTATACATGGGAAAGTGAATATGAAAATCAAAATAGCATTATAAATTTCTATTTAACATTCTTTGTTAAAGAAGGGAATTTATACAACAGATTTGATGAAGTGCACACTCAAAGAGTATATAGTACAGACGAAATCCTAGCTGCATTATACAAAGCTGGATTTAAAAAAATTGAAGTATTCGAAGCTTTTACTTTTGATGAACCAAATACTAATAGTCACAGGTTAAATTTTATTGCACATAAGATATGACATAATTTTAAATATAATTGACAGCGTGCAAGAAATGTGATAGTCTGAGTAAGGGTGGATGTTTACTTATAGATGTATGCATTTGCAAAATAATTCTGCTTCAAGGTGAAGCACAGGAGGTATGTTTTTAATGGAAAGAGGCAAGGTTAAATGGTTTAACGCAACAAAAGGTTTTGGATTTTTAACAAGAGATAATGGTGAAGATGTATTTGTACATTATTCAGCTATAGTTTCAGAAGGATTCAAAACTTTAGAAGAAGGTCAAGAGGTAGAATTCGAAATCGTTGATGGCGAAAAAGGACCTCAAGCTGCTAACGTTACAAAGTGCTAATGTTACAAACTATAGATTGAATAGTACAAAGCTTAATCTTTGTTATAAATATATATAGTTTTTAACATTTATAGGGTCTCATATATGAGACTCTATATTTTCTTTTTGAGAAAAATCGATTGTATTTTATTTCAAATAGGTAATAATAAACATTGAATAACTGTAAAGAGGTGAACAACATTGAAGGATTATGTCATAAGAGCTATTGATAAAAATAAGAATATAAGAATATTTATAAGCACAACAACTAATATGGTAAATAAAGCAAGACAAATACATAATACTTATCCTACTGCTACAGCTGCAATGGGTAGATTAATAACAGCAGCATCTATTATGGGAGTAATGTTAAAGAGTAAGCAAGATAGGCTTACATTACAAATTAGAGGAGATGGACCTATTGGTACTATGGTAGCTGTATCTGACTATAATGGTAATGTTAAGGCGTTAGTAGGTACACCTAATGTTGATTTGCCCCCTAGAGAAGATGGTAAATTTGATGTTGGAGGGGTAGTAGGCAAAAATGGAAATGTAATAGTTATTAAAGATTATGGATTAAAAAAACCTTATGTTGGTCAAGTGCCACTTGTAACTGGTGAAATTGCAGAGGATTTGGCAAACTATTATGTTGTTTCAGAGCAGCAACCGTCAGCTGTTGCTTTAGGAGTATTGGTAGGTAAAGATGAGATAGTAAAATCAGCTGGTGGATTTATATTGCAGATTTTGCCTAACATAGAAGAAAATGAACTAAATAAATTAGAAAATTGTCTAAACAATATGGAATCTGTTTCGTCATTAATTAATAAGGGTATGACGCCTGAAGAAATGTTAGATTATATATTTGGAGATTTTTCAATGGAAGTACTTGAGCGTAAAGAGATTGAGTTTGTATGTGACTGTAGTAAAGAAAAAATGACTAAAGCTTTAATTAGTATAGGCAAAGATGAAATTAAAGATATTATAGAAACAGATGGTATGGCAGAGTTAACGTGTCATTTTTGCAATAAAAAATATGTTTTTGATAAATCAGATTTACAGAAAATATTAGAAAAAGCAATAAAATAAATTTTCCAAATAAAATATAGTATAAATATGCAATTTTAAAATAAAATATCTGAAAAACTATTGACTTTATATAATAAATGCTGTATACTTAGTTTTGTTGCTAAGGAAAATGTTTAGCCCAGATAGCTCAGTCGGTAGAGCAGGGGACTGAAAATCCCCGTGTCGGTGGTTCGATTCCGCCTCTGGGCACCATATTTGAAACGAGAATGCGGAAGTGGCTCAGTGGTAGAGCATCGCCTTGCCAAGGCGAGGGTCGCGAGTTCGAATCTCGTCTTCCGCTCCATAATAAATTTAATATGGCGGCATGGCCAAGTGGTAAGGCAGAGGACTGCAAATCCTTTATCCTCAGTTCGAATCTGGGTGCCGCCTCCATGAAGAACTCCTGAAAGGGAGTTTTTTTAGTAGAGAAACCAAATATGGATTTTAAGCTGAGAACTAAAATCTGTGATTTTATGTGAGTCGCTTATTCATATGAATGAAATGAATATGAGGTACAGCTTTCGCTTACTCCTAGAAACGAAGTGAGTAGGAATTTATCATAAAAATCAACCTTTTTATATATAAAGGTTGATTTTTTATGTAATTTTATGTATAAAAAGATTATAATAAAATTAAAAGATAAACTTAGCCTTACGATTTTATATTACCAAGTTGTAAAGATGTAAGGGTAAACAATAAAGGAGTTTTAAAATGGAAAATCCCTTTTTAATGAATAAAAAAGCAGATTTACTAATAGTTGATGCAAGAGTAGATGAATCAATTATTAGTAATCTAAAAAAATATAATGTAGAAATAATAAAAACTATTGAATGTAAAGATATTTTAGAGCCTGTAGCATATCATCCAGATATGGTAATCCATCCAGTTAACCATAATACAATTGTTGTAGCCCCTAATGTTTATGATTATTATAAAGAGGTTTTATTTAAAAAACCAATAAATATTATTAAAGGTGAAAAATTATTAAATAGAAACTATCCTGAAGATATTGCATATAATGTAGCAAGAGTTTGGAAATATGCTGTCCACAAAGTGAAAAACATGGATCCAAAGCTTAAATTCTATCTATTGAAGGAAGGATTAGAATTTATAGATGTTAATCAAGGTTATTCTAAATGTTCAACAGCTATAATTGCGGATAAAGCAGTAATTACATCAGATAATTCAATATATAAAGCACTTATAAAACAAGGTATAGATGTGTTGCATATACAAGAAGGTTACATAGACTTATTAGGGTTTGATTATGGATTTATTGGAGGAGCTACCTCTTGTATAGGAGGCAATGATGTTATTCTTTTTTCTGGAGATTATACAAGTCATTCTGATAAATTAAAAATTAATAATTTTATAAAAAAAAATAGAAAATCATCAAAAATTTTAAGTGACAAAAAAATAATTGATATAGGGTCAATTATTACTTTAAGGTACAATTAATACTATGCTTTCTTATGAATATAGCACTTGTAAAAGCATAAACTACTACTACAGAAAGGAGATGCAAAATGGAATTTCTTTCAATTGCTTTTAAAGTAAATGTAAATCTGGTAGATAGTATTTTTAAAAAAAATCTTAGTAGTCTCGAAGAATCAAATCAAATTTATAAAAAAATTGATCAAGTTGGAGGTACTTACATCTATAATTATTACACAAATAATAAAAATTATGATAATAATTTAAACTCAACTTTTTTTGATGGTTTTTCATGTGGGTTAGTAGATGTCATTTTTGAAGTTTATAAAAATAAGATATTAAATGATAAGATTAATTCATATTGTCACTATTTTGATGAGGATGAAAGAAGCATAATAATTCACAAAATTGATGAAATAATAAAAAAAGATAAAATAAATGAAGATTATGATTTAATACAAAATAGAATAAAAGTAATGGATGAGATAAAGTCATATTTTGAAAATAGTGATTATATGATTATAGAAGGTTTTATAAATTTTCGCTTAAAATTTTTCCTGGAATTTTTAGACAATATTTTCGAAAAAGCGGTAGAAGAGTATTTTGTAGAAAAAGAATATAATGAATTTGTCAAAATTCTTAGATATTTTGTTGAGATACAAGAGTCAAAGATGGATGTTATAAATGTAGTGCTAGAAAGAGATGGCAAGTATATATTATATGATGACAAAGATCAAGTTATTAATAATGATTATTTAGAGGAAATAGTAGAAGAATTATCTGAGAATGATATAAATTATGATGATTTATTAATTAGTTCATTAATAACTATAGCACCAAAGAAAGTTATCATGCATATTGATGAACATAGAGATTTAGATGGAATAATTAAAATAATAAATAATGTATTTGAAGATAAAGTTGAAATATGTAGAGAATTCAATTTTTGTTCATCAATAATAAATAAGTTAAAAGGAATATTAATAAAGGAAAAATAGGCACGAATATGTGCTTATTTTTTTTAGCAGAGAATTGAAATGTAAAAATAATTATAAACAATTATAATTAAAATACTAAAAATTTCTATTATTTTAAGTACAAACTTAAGAATCTTTATAAAAGGTCTTATATAATATATCTGTTTATGTTATAATAATATAGTTTATATTTTATACAAAAGAGGTGAAGACATGAATATCGTTCTAGTTCTAAGTATGTCTATTATTGGCGCTATCATTGGATGGATAACAAATATAATAGCTATAAAACTTATATTTAGACCATATAAGGCTATAAAGATTCCAGTTATTAATTTTGAATTACAAGGACTTATCCCAAAAAGAAGGATAGATATAGCAAAAAGCATTGGTGATGTTGTAGAAGAAGAGTTACTTGATATCAAAGAGATTTTTGAAACAATAATAGATGAAAAAGAAATTAGAAGCATACAAAAATCTATAAAAATTAAAATACTTAAAATACTTGATGAAAAAATGCCAAGTATTATACCAAGTATGTTTAAGAGTAGTATAAAGACTTATGTATCTGATCTTGTTGACAAAGAAGGACATAAAATGATAGAAGAATTTATACAGGAAGCTATGGATAAAGCCATTGATAAAATATGTATATCACAGTTAGTCGAGGAGAAAATTAATTCATTTGATATTGCGAAAATAGAAGAAATAATAATATCATTAGCTAAAAAAGAATTAAAGCATATAGAAGTATTAGGTGGAGTATTAGGATTTATTATAGGTTTATTTCAAGGTATTATTGTATTACTTATAAAATAGATGACAAAAAATAATTTACAATATATGTATGCAAATGAAATAACAGCTCTTTTCTGGCGAAAATTAAGAGAAGTTTAAAACCAGAAAGGAGCATTTTTTATATGTATAATAATCAGAAATCATTAATAAAAATTAAGGGAAATATACCATAACAATAAAATGGGGATAAATAGAATTACTAATATTAATAGTAGGAAGAGAATATGTAAATGAAATGAATATTAAGGAAATAAAACTGTAAGGGGAAATGGTTTATGCAGAAAATCTTTAAAATTTTATATAGTTTTACAAATGTTCATAAACCTAAATTGCTAAAAGCAAAATATATTGTTTTTAGCAATTTTTATTAAGTAGAGAAAACAATTCTTATTTGGTATATGTAAATATTATATACAAAATTATTTATAGTAAGTCAATATCTTTAAAGAATTTTAATAAAAATGTAATAGTTTCGTAATAAATCAATGAAAAATAGTTGAAAATTTAAAACAAAGTAATATAATAGAAATATAAACAAGTATTATAAATTATGCAATTGTTTTAATTATTGAATACATTATAGAAATTTTGCTTCTATATGTATATAAATAATTTAAAAAAGGAGGGTAATTTATGAACGCTTTGATTTTAGCTATTCTAACATATGCTGGATTTATTATAGCATATAATACTTACGGTAAATTTGTTGGCAAAAAGCTTTTCGAGATTACAGGACAAAATGTTACTCCCGCTCATAAAATGGAAGATGGTTTTGACTATGTTCCGACCAAAAAGAAAATATTATTTGGTCACCATTTCACATCAATTGCTGGTACAGGACCAATAGTTGGACCTGCTATTGGAGTTATATGGGGATGGGTTCCAGCAGTAATATGGGTAGTTGTAGGTTCTATTTTTATGGGAGCTGTACATGACTTTGGCGCTTTAATTATATCATCCAGAAATAAAGGAAAATCTTTGGGAGATATAACAGCAGATATAGTAAGTCCAACTTCCAGAAAATTATTTTTAACTGTAATATTTTTCTTATTATTAATTGTAATTGCAGTATTTGCAATGATCATAGGAAAATTATTCATCATGTATCCAGCTTCTGTATTTCCTGTATGGATGGAGATTCCGATTGCTTTAGTTTTAGGATATTTAGTATACAAGAAAGGTAAAAATGTTACATGGTTATCAATAGCTGCTATTATTTTAATGTATATTACAATATGGATTGGTGCTAAATATCTTAATGATTTTACTATGCCTAGCATTTTAGGATTTTCTCCAATTATAGTTTGGGTTGTTATATTAATGATTTATGCATATATAGCATCAGCACTTCCTGTTCAAACATTACTTCAACCTAGAGATTATATAAATTCACATGAATTATTAGTGGCAATGGGATTATTGCTTTTAGGTTTAGTAATCGTACATCCTACTATTGTTGCACCAGCAGTTAGGACGAATGTAGAAGGTGCACCATCTATGATGCCTTTCTTATTTATTACTATAGCTTGTGGAGCTATTTCTGGTTTTCATAGTCTGGTGTCATCGGGAACTTCTTCTAAACAGCTTGACAATGAACAAGATGCAATGCCAATAGGTTATGGTGGAATGTTACTAGAAGGTGCATTAGCAATATTGGTTATATTAGCTTGTACAGCAGGTTTGGGAGATTCAGCTACTTGGACAGCTAGATATGTAGATTGGTCTAGTGCAAGTTCACTAGGTGCTAAATTAGGTGCTTTTATTGATGGTGGAGCATCCTTTGTTCAAGGGTTAGGGTTAAGTGCTGCATTTGCTAAAACAATCTTAGCAGTATTTGTAGTTAGTTTTGCAGCTACTACACTTGATACAGCTACAAGAATTCAAAGGTATGTTGTTGCAGAAATAGCTGAGTCAATGAATATCAAACCTTTAACTACTAAACATGGAGCTACTTTATTTGCTGTAATTACAGCTATATTGTTGGCAATGGCTAAACCAGGTGGAGCAGGTGCTATGATTTTATGGCCATTATTTGGAGCTACCAACCAATTATTAGCTGGTCTTGCTCTTATGATAATTACTGTTTACCTTGCAAAGAAAGGAAAACCGGTTATTTTTACAATTATACCTATGATATTTATGATGTTCATGACTGGATGGGGAATGATTGATAACATTATAGGATTTTTTGGAAAATCTGAATGGTTACTATTTGTTATTGGCATAGTTATTATAGTTTTGGAAATTTGGATGATTATAGAAGCAATAAATGTAGTTAAAAAATCTAAAAAAGAAAAGAAAGTAAAAGCATAAATAATTGAGTAAAAAAGCTGTGATAGTTTTGTCACAGCTTTTTTGTGTGCTAACAAAGTTGATTATTAACACATTAATAGTCTTATAATTATTTATTCATTCTTTTCATTATAGAATGAGAGAAGTTTCTATGTTTCATTTAAAAAAAATTATTTAAGTGACTGTTGTGAAAATATTTTCTTTAATGTTGAAGCAGATATTCTCTAATTCTTCTGAATCCATAGTCTCATGTTCTAATAAATATGAAGAAATCTCATGAAGTAGTTTTATATTTTCTTTTATTATGTTAACAGTTTCTTCATAAGAAGAATCAATGATTTTTTTTATTTCTTTTTCAATTTTACCTATATTATAATACTTATATTTGTCTTTTATTGCTATATTACCAAGCAAACTCATGCCGTAATCACATACCATTTTATCTGCTATTTCTGTAGCTTTAACAAGGTCATCTTTTGCACCAGTTGTTATTTCATTAAATATTACTTGTTCAGCAGCTCTACCACCAAGTAGTACTTTGATTTTATTAACCAACTCATTTCTAGTGTGTAAATATCTTTCTTCGTCAGGAAATTTTAAAACATATCCTAAAGCCTGACCTCTAGGAATAATTGATATTTTTTGTATCATATCAACACTTAGTATTTTTCCAACAATTGCATGACCAGATTCGTGGATTGCAACAACTTTTTTTTCTTTCTCTAATACAGAAGGATGTTTTATTTCTAAACCTGCAACTACTCTTTCTATAGCCGAATTGAAATCTAAGATATCTATTTTGTCTTTATTGTTTCTAACTGCTAATATTGCAGCTTCATTAGCTATGTTTGCTAGTTGAGCGCCTGAAAAACCATGTGTTTTCTTAGATAATTCTTTTATTTTAACACTTGAATCTATTGGTTTATTTCTAATATGAACCTTGAAAATTTCTTCTCTAGCCTTTAAATTAGGGTTACCAACGAATATATGCCTATCAAATCTCCCGGGTCTAAGTAAAGCTTCATCTAAAAGATCTAACCTATTTGTTGCACCAATAACTACAATATTATTGTTATCATTGAATCCGTCCATTTCTACTAATAATTGATTTAAAGTTTGATCTTTTTCATTATTACTATCAAGATTTCTTTTACAGCCTATAGCATCTAGTTCATCAATGAATATTATACTGGGAGCGTTTTTTTTGGCCTTTTCATATAAGGTTCTTATTCTTTTAGCTCCAACACCAACATATTTTTCGACAAATTCAGAACCACAAGAATATAAGAAAAATGAATTTGTTTCACCAGCTACAGCTTTTGCTAATAATGTCTTCCCGGTTCCAGGAGGACCGTAAAATAGAATGCCTTTTGGTATTTTTGCTCCCATTTTTTTGTATTTCTCAGAATTGTTGATGAAATCGATTATTTCATGGAGTTCTTCCTTTATTTCATCAAGTCCAGCTACATCATCAAAAGAAACGTTAGAATTGTTTTTATCCTTCGTGTTTTCTTCTAAATTTTTTTCTGTAGATATAGATGATGGTGCTAATTGAGGATTTCCATCTAGTTTTAAATAATAAACTAGCAAAAAAATAGTTAACGCCCATACGGAAATTCTAAATAATGAATCAAAATGTGAATTGAAGTTGCTAATAAATAAATTTTCATATGCTACGAAAGATGATATAACCAAGCTGACTATGAATAAAATTAGAATTACTTTTTTTTTCATTTACTTCCCACCTTATTTGTCGAATATAAAGTATATTTTATTTAAT
This sequence comes from Abyssisolibacter fermentans, assembly GCF_001559865.1. NCBI lineage: Bacteria > Bacillati > Bacillota > Clostridia > Eubacteriales > Clostridiaceae > Abyssisolibacter > Abyssisolibacter fermentans. Next base: position 20,078 of record NZ_LOHE01000078.1, on the reverse strand, counting down.
AAACCCACATTATCCAAAGCTTTATGAATAATCATAGCTTAGCAATTACAATAATCAAAAATTGAGGTTAGTTATTCATCGTGTACATGTGTTTTACTATTTATATTTAGTTTTATATTTAAACTACTTTTATTTTATGGATAATATGGATTATATACTTTTTTGTAATAATAGTTTAACCAAATCACTTAGTAATATAAGTAATAGAATAAATACAATTTAAAATTATTAATATTTAAAAAAATGGAAATTATGTTCAAATAAATATTGTTGATAAATAATATATTTTTATGTGAAGGGTAAAATAAATATAGGATTCTGTGATTTTGCATATTCAAATTTGTATAATTTATAAACTCGTGTATAATAGATAATAAACCCGGGTAATTCAAAACTATATAGCATATTATCGGGAGTTATATAAATAATCAGGGTTAATATAAACTTTTTAACTAATATTAATAAAAAAATGTTGACATATTTGCATTTGTAGAATATAATGAACTAGTATTGAAAATAAAGCAGAGGTTATCCGCTTCTCACCTTATAGCGAGGCTAATAAGGTAATAATAATTTATATTATAGTACTTAATGTGTTTATAATGCGGATGATGTTTATTATCCGTTTTTTTGTTTTATAAAGGGTTTGATGTATTTTTATCAAAAGTTTGTAATATGTTTAGATTGTTATGTGAATATATCAAGGAGGTGTCTAAATATTAAAGATCTTCAAATTAATGAGCAGATCAGAGAAAAAGAAGTTAGGTTAATCGACTCAGAAGGTAATCAGTTAGGTATAGTACCAGTTATGAGAGCTCAAGAAATGGCTGATGAGAAAAAGCTTGATTTAGTAAAAGTAGCTCCAAATGCAAAACCACCGGTTTGTAGGATAATGGATTACGGGAAGTATAAGTATGAGCAAGCTAAGAAAGAAAAGGAATCCAAGAAAAATCAAAAAGTTATTAACATAAAAGAAATAAGATTAACTCCAAGGATTGACGAGCATGATATTGTAGTTAAAACCAATAAAGCTATTAAATTCTTACAAAGTGGAAATAAAGTAAAAGTAACTGTTAGATTTAAAGGAAGAGAAATGGGACATACAGGAATAGGTAAAGAAGTACTTGAGAAATTTGCTGAAATGACTTCAGAAGCAGGTATTATTGAGAAAAAGCCTAAGCTTGAAGGAAGAAATATGACGATGTTTCTAGTATCAAAGAATTAGTTATATTTGAGAGGAGGAAAAATTAATGCCAAAAATGAAAACACATAGAGGAGCTGCTAAGAGATTTAAAAAGACAGGCAGTGGGAAACTAAAAAGAGGAAGCAACTACAAAAGTCATATATTAGGAAAAAAATCATCTAAGAGAAAGAGAAATCTTAGAAAGGCTAAACTTGTTAGTACTAGTGATTTTAAAAGAATTAAAAGTTTAATGCCTTATTAGAGCAGAACAAAGAGAAGGAGGTAGATTTGAATGGCTAGAGTAAAAAAAGCAATGAATGCTAAAAAGAAACATAAGAAGATTTTAAAATTAGCAAAGGGATATTATGGTGCTAAGAGCAAATTATATAGACCAGCTAATCAAGCTGTTATGAAGTCACTTAGCTATGCATATACAGGAAGAAAATTAAAAAAGAGAGATTTCAGAAAACTTTGGATAGCAAGAATAAATGCTTCTGCAAGAATTAATGGAATGTCTTATAGTAGATTTATAAATGGTTTAAAGAAAGCAAATGTACAAATTAACAGAAAAATGTTATCAGAAATGGCGATATTTGACGCTGAAGGATTTAAAGAGTTAGTTGAATTAGCAAAAGCAAATATATAAATAAAAAAAGTTCCGCTATCGGGGCTTTTTTCTAATCTATAAGGAATTTTAAATTTTGGAGATAAAATTCATTTCCATAAATCTTGATTATTCATATAACTTTTAATGATGTGCTGTATAATTCTGAATAAGAAGATTACAGTGAGTTCTAAAGTATACTTAGTTGGAATGTACGTTATTTCATGGACATTTTATAATCAGAAGGTTTAAAAAAATGAATCTCCTATTTAGTTCCTTCAAAGGAGTAAGTGACTTACATAAAATCACAGATTTTAGTTCCCTACTAAAAATCGTGATTTGGGTTCACTGCTCATAATTTTCTATGAATAATCGGGCTTAATATATTGTTTCCAAAGTCTTTTTAAAGCAAAACAGAAAATTATTACAGTTATAAATTGCATTATACATAGATAAATTGAATAAAAATCGTTCTTTACTCTATATTATCTATTATTTATTTGTTATTACTTTTAAACAATGCAATTAAGTGGTATAATAATGTAATAATTAAAACTAAACACAAAAATTTCATGATTAGATGGGATAAATAATGTGAACATTATAATTATTATGCTATAAGGGTTTTGATAGTGAGAATAGGGGATGATTACTATAGATAACAATACAACAATAGAGCAATTAAAATTAAATCCAGCACAGGTGCTTGTTTTAGGCTTTGGAGCATTAATACTTATTGGAGCAACTTTTTTAAATTTACCTGTTGCATCAGTAAATGGGAAAAGCATAGGCTTTATAGATGCATTATTCACTTCGGCTTCAGCTGTATGTGTTACTGGCTTAGTTGTAGTAAACACCGCTGCACATTGGTCTATGTTTGGTAAAATCGTAATTTTAATATTAATACAAGTTGGCGGTTTAGGGTTTATGACAATGGCAACTTTAGTTGCACTTATCTTAGGAAGAAAAATAACTTTAAAAGATAGACTTATAATACAGGAAGAACTAAACCAGTTCACATTATCAGGATTGGTAAAGCTCACAAAATATGTAATAGTATCAACTATTATGTTAGAATCACTAGGTGCTTTTTTTCTATCTTTAAAATTTATCCCTATATATGGTCCTTCTACTGGTATATGGTTTGGAATTTTCCATGCTATATCTGCATTTTGTAATGCAGGATTTGATTTAATAGGAAGCAGTATGGAACCATTTGTAGATAGTCCAATTGTTAATATAACAATAGGGTTACTAGTTATTATAGGTGGACTTGGTTATACAGTGTATATAGATATAACGACTCAAAAGAATTACAAAAGATATTCTTTACATACAAAGTTAGTGCTAATAGTTACAGCGATATTATTAGTAATTGGTTTTTTTGCAATATTTTTTCTTGAATATAACAATCCTGATACATTAGGCAGCTTATCTTTTGGTGGAAAATTAATGGCGGCTTTATTTCAATCAATAGTTCCTAGAACAGCAGGGTTTAATAGTATAAATATGGGAGCAGTGACTAGTACAAGTGCTTTTATAATTATAATATTAATGTTTATTGGTGGTTCACCTGGATCAACAGCTGGCGGCATAAAAACTACTTCAATAGGTGCTATAGTTCTTGCTATAATTTCTGTTGTAAGAGGTAAAAATGATGTTGAAATATTAAAAAGAAGAATATCTATAGAATTAGTCTTTAGAGCATTAGCAGTTACAGGAATTGCATTTTGTATAGTTTCAATAGTAACTATGATATTGACGATAACTGAATCAGGAGCTTCTTTTTTAGATATAGTATTTGAGACAGTATCCGCATTTGCTACGGTTGGATTAAGTAGAGGAATAACACCTAGTCTAACAATAATAGGAAGATTAGTTATAACTATAACAATGTTTATTGGAAGATTAGGACCATTGACAATGGCATTTGCATTCGCTAAGAAGAGAAATAATAATAAAGGCGTTTATAGATATGCTGAAGAGAGAATAATAGTTGGTTAGGAGTGTGATTTTGTGAGACAATTTGTTGTTATAGGATGTGGAAGATTTGGCACAAGTGTAGCTGAGACTTTATATAGTTTAGGTTACGATGTTTTAGCTATAGATAAGAGTGAAGAAAGAGTGCAAGAAATATCAGCTAAGGTAACACATGCAGTTCAAGCTGATGCAATAGATGAGAATACATTAAGAACACTTGGAATTAGGAATTTTGACGTTGCAGTTGTAACTATTGGTTCAAATATACAAGCTTCAATAATGGCAACGTTGATAGCTAAAGAATTAGGAGTTAATAATGTAATAGCTAAAGCACAAAATGAACTTCATGGAAGAGTACTTGAAAAAGCAGGTGCTGATAGAGTTGTATTCCCTGAAAGAGATATGGGAATGAGAGTTGCTAGAAATCTAGTATCATCTAATATACTTGATTATATTGAATTTGCTCCAGATTATAGTATAGTAGAAATTAGTGCTATAGCAGACTGGGAAGGCAAAACATTAATAGAACTTCAACTACCTTTGAAATATGGTATAAATGTAATTGCTATTAAACATGGTAAAGACATTAATATTAGACCATATGCAAAGGATGTTATTGAAAAAGACGATATATTAATTGTAATAGGTAGTGATAAAGATTTAAAAAATTTGGAAAAGAATAGTTAGGTGTTGCAAATGAGCAATATAATAAGTAGTCCTACAAACAAATTTATAAAACAGATAAATTTACTAAAAAAAAGAAAAGAACGATGGAAAGAACAAAAATTTATTGTTGAAGGTCTACGATCTGTTCGTGAAGCTGTTACTGGTGAAGCTCAAATAAATTACATATTATACTCAGAACAACTAATAGATAAAATAGATGGAATAGAATTATTAGATTTATGTAAGAATAAAAAATATAAAATATATGAAATTGAAAATAAACTTATGAAATATATAACAGATACTGAAAATCCACAAGGCATTATTGCAGTAGTAGATTTTAACATAATAATAAATGATGTAAATTTAACTAATAAGAATAATTTTATAGTTATTTTAGACAGATTACAAGATCCAGGCAATATGGGCTCAATTATCAGAACTGCTGATGCATTTGGAGCAAATACAGTTATCTTGACTAAAGGTTGTGTAGATATTTTTAATCCTAAAACTATAAGGTCTACAATGGGTTCAATATTTCATATAGATATAGCATATTTTGAAAACAATCAAAATTTATTTAATAAACTTAAAGAAAATAACATAAAGATTATGTCAACTGCTTTGGATACTGATCTTAGTTGTTATGATGTTGATTTTAAAGAGGATTTTGCTATAGTTATTGGAAACGAAGCTTCAGGAGTTTCTAAGGAATTATTTTCTATATCAGATTATAAAATTAATATACCAATGCAAGGCAAGGCAGAATCACTAAATGCAGCAATAGCTTCAGGTATTCTAATGTATGAAGCTTCAAGACAAAGGCGAAATATTTTGAAAAATTTGAAAATTTAGTTTACATATTACTTGTAATTTTTATAACCTCGTGCTATAATTTATGTAAATAGTATTGAAGGGGTGTTTATCATTATGATTGATGCAAATTTGTTTTGGAATTTATTTAAATTGACAGGGTCGGTAAATGCCTATATACTTTACAAAGAATTATTAGTAAGTTAAATACAGATTATTTATAAAAATAAATACTATTGTTCAAAGTTATATTAGGATAAGTAGTAAATATAAAAGCTATGAAAGAGAAGAGTAGGTATTAAAAATCTTATAGAGAAGAAATGTCATCGGCTGAAAGCATTTCTAAGATGTATAATATTGAAGTTCACTCTTGAGCTGCTTGGTTGAAATGGTAGTAGACTTAGTCGGTAAAAGCCGTTATTTTATTGAGAGATGCATTATTTGTAATGTGTTATTTAGGGTGGTACCGCGGAGTAACCTTCGTCCTTATATATATGTATATATATATGTATATATAAGGACGAAGGTTTTTTATTGGTTGAAATGAATCAAAATGGCGAAATTCGGCGTTATTATCATTTTCACGACTAATCACGTATTGAAATACGCTCATATCCGCGAAAATGATAATGCCTTGAATTTCACACATTTTCATTCATTTCATCACTTTGAATGGTGAAATTCGGCGTTATGAGCAGGGAACTAAAATCTTTGATTTTAAGCAGAGAACAAAATCTTTGATTTTTGTGAATCGCTTACTCATACGAAGAATGAGTAGGAGTTACAACTTTGTCGCTTACTCATACGAAGTAGGAGTTTCATATGTTTTTTACGACTAATCGTGAGTAGAGAACAAAATCTTCGATTTTTGTGAATCACTTACTCCTAGGAGCGAAGCGAGTAGTGAGCTACATCATAATACGCTCATATCCGTAAAAAATTTAATGCCTTGAACTTCACACATTTTAATCCATTTCATCACTTTGAATAGTGAATTTCTGTGTTATGAGTAGAAAGCTAAAATCTTCAAACATTTTAATCAGTCAGATAAACTGTTTAAATATTAATCAATTAACAGAAGTATTTAATAGAGTAAGGGAAGGAGAAGTTTGTATGAAAGAAAAAATTAATGAAATTAAGAGTATCGCATTACAAGAAATTGAAAAAGTGTCTGAATTAACAGATTTAGATGCTATTAGAGTTAAATATTTAGGTAAAAAAGGTGAATTAACACAAGTTTTAAGAGGTATGGGTAAACTTTCAAAAGAAGAAAGACCATTAATAGGTGAATTAGCAAATGAAGTTAGAAAAACTATAGAAACTGAAATGACTCAGTTAAAGCAAAAATTAAAAGATAAAGAACTTTCAAAGAAGCTTGAAAAGGAAAATATAGATATAACACTTCCAACTAAAGAAGCTAAATTAGGCCACAGACATCCACTTATGAAGGTTAAAGAAGAATTAGAAAATATATTCTTAAACATGGGTTTCAGTGTAGTTGAAGGTCCTGAAGTTGAAACTGTCTTTAATAACTTTGATGCATTAAATGCTCCTGAAAATCACCCATCAAGAGATATGTCTGATACATTCTATATAACTGATAATATACTTCTTAGGACACAAACATCGCCTGTGCAGATAAGAGCTATGAAACAGTTAAAGCCACCAATTAAGATAGTATCAGCTGGTAGAACATTTAGATTTGATGATGTAGATGACACTCATTCACCAATGTTCCATCAACTTGAATGTTTAGTAATCGATAAAAATGTAACTCTAGGTAATTTAAAGCATACGATAGATCTTTTTATTAAAGAGCTATTTGGAGAGAATATGAAAACTAGATTTAGACCACATGATTTTCCATTTACAGAGCCAAGTGCTGAGGTTGATGTATCGTGTCATAAATGTATGGGAGAGGGCTGTGAAGCTTGTCATGGCACTGGATGGAGTATGGAATTATTAGGATGTGGTATGGTTCATCCAAATGTTTTAGAAAATTGCGGTATAGATTCAAAAGAGTACAGTGGTTTTGCATTTGGATTAGGTATTGATAGAGTTACTATGGTTAAATATGGGATTGATAATATTAGACTGTTATTTGAAAATGACATGAGATTTTTAGATCAATTTTAATAAAAATTAATAATAACAACAAATAAAAGGAGTGTGTGTAATGTTAGTACCTGTTTCATGGTTAAAAGATTATGTTGATATTGATATAGATGCTAAGGAGCTTGCAAATAAATTGACTATGTCTGGTTCGCATGTTGATTCTTTAATAGACAAGGACAAGGGCATAAAAAAAGTAGTAGTAGGAAAGATAAAAAAAATAATAAAGCATCCTAATGCTGATAATTTAGTTATAACTACTACAGATGTAGGAGATACAGAACTTCAAATAGTTACTGGAGCTAAAAATATTAAAGAAGGAGATTATATACCTGTAGCTTTAGTTGGTGCAAGATTACCAGGTGGAATAAAAATTAAAAAGGGAAAGCTTAGAGGAGAAGTTTCAGAAGGTATGATGTGTTCCATGAGTGAGCTTGGTATAGATCAACAGTGTATTCCTGAAGACGAGAAGCATGGTATACATATACTAAATAAAGAATATCCTCTAGGAACTGATATAAAAGATGTCTTAAATCTAAAAGGACACGTTATAGAGTTTGAAATAACACCAAATAGACCTGATTGTTTAAGTATAGTTGGTATGGCTAGAGAGGCAGCGGCTACTTTAAACAAGAAAATGAATATTAGGGAAATAAATATTGAAAAAGAAGCAGGCGATATCAAAGAATATCTTGAAGGTGTTCAAATTATTGATAATGATTTATGTAAAAGATACTATGCTAAAGTAGTGAAAAATGTTAAAATAGGACCATCTCCTGCTTGGATGCAAAGTAGACTTATTGACTGCGGAATGAGACCTATAAATAATATAGTTGATATAACAAATTATGTTATGTTGGAATATGGTCAACCTTTACATGCTTTCGATGCTAAAATGATAGCTGATAAGAAAATTATTGTAAGAAGAGCAAAAGAAAATGAAGAAATTACTACATTAGATAGTGCAAAGAGAAAATTAAACAATTCTATGTTAGTAATAGCAGATAATCAAAAAGCTGTAGCTTTAGCAGGTATAATGGGTGGAGAGAACAGTGAAATTACTAATGATACAAATGCAATCATTATTGAATCCGCAAACTTTAATGGTAGAAACATTAGATTATCAGCTAAAGAATTAGGATTAAGAACTGAAGCTTCTTCGAGATTCGAAAAAGATTTAGATGCAGGCTTATCTGAAATAGCTTGTTTAAGAGTATGTCAGCTTATAGAAATGCTTGGTGCTGGTGAAGTGGTAAAAGGACATTATGATGCATGTGATGATAAATTTGAAGAAAAAATAGTTGTATTAAATCCAGCTAATGCTAATAAGCTTTTAGGTTCAGAAATTAGAACAGACAAAATGCTTGAAATATTAAATAGTTTAGAATTAAAATCAGAACTAAAAGATGGGATTATTCATTCAATAGTACCTTCATTTAGACAAGATATTAATATAGAAGCAGATTTAATAGAAGAGGTTGGAAGGATATATGGATATCATAATATAGAGACAAAACCTTTAATTGGTACATTAACAAAAGGTGAAAAACCTACTCTTAGAACAATTGAAGATCTTATAAAAGACTTTTTAACAGGTGTTGGCTTAAATGAAATTACAACATATTCATTTATTAGTCCAAAAGCTTATGATAAAATTTGCTTACCAGAAGGAAGTATAAAAAGAAACAGTGTCAAATTACTTAATCCTTTAGGTGAGGACTACAGTGTAATGAGAACTACTCTTATACCTAATGTTATGGAGGTTTTATCAAGAAATTATAAATATGGAGTAGAAAAAGCATCTATTTATGAAATTGGTAAATTATTTATACCTAAAGGAGAAGTAGTATCATTACCTTATGAAGCATCTACAGTAACATTAGGTATGTATGGAAAAGTTGATTTTTATCAGCTTAAATCAGTTGTAGATTTATTATTAAGTAGGCTTGGGATTGAAGGTTATGAATATGAACCAGAAAAACAACATAAATCATTCCATCCGGGAAGAACAGGTAATATTATAAAAAATAATCATGTACTAGGTATAATTGGGGAAATACATCCTAATGTATTAAGTAATTATGGTATGAAAGAGAGAGTATATATAGCTGAGCTTGATATTGAGATGCTTGCTTTATTAAGTAATATGAACAAAAAATATAAAGAGTTACCTAAATATCCAGCGATAACTAGAGATATTGCTTTAGTAGTAAATGACGATATAATGGTTAAAGAAATTGAAAAAGTTATTATTGAAAACGGAAATAAGCTTGTTGAAAGCGTAACATTATTCGATATATATAAAGGTTCACAAATACAAGAGGATAAAAAAAGTGTTGCTTATTCAATAAAATATAGATCATATGAAAAAACATTGACAGATGAAGATATTACAAGTGTTCATCAGAAAATATTAGATGCATTAGCAGATAAGTTAGATGCAAAATTAAGATAAATAAAAAGAACTAGTTCATAAATTGATGAGCTAGTTTTTTTTAGCATAGAATTAAATATTAATTATAAATAGTAAACTATGTGGAATATTTCTTCTAACAAAGAATGAGTAGGAATATCCTTTTTTGAAAAATAATAGACCTATATAACTATACATTAATAATCTAAATGTTATATAATTAAAACAAGGCATAAGATGTCTCCCACCTCTATAGGTGGAGGGTATCGATTAGATTTAACAGGTAGTGTGCATATCTTTTGCCTTGTTGAAACGGTGTGTTGCAATTACTACGTAATTGCTTCCATTGTTATAAAAATAGCTATAAATACGATTTGTAGCAGGAAAAGTATGTATGTTGCAAGAAATATATATGAATAAAGAAATTATTGCTAGATTTGAAAGAGAGGTTTTTATATGACTGAAAAAAATAAAGTCATAGTTAGAATAAATGGGCAAGATTATACTGTTATTGGAAATGAACCAGAAGAATATATTCAGTTGATTGCAGAATACGTAGATCAAACTATGAGAGATATAATATCGCAAAATTCCAAGTTAGGTCAATCAATGGCAGCTACTTTGACTGCATTTACTATTGCTGACAAATTGCATAAAATAGACGAAGAATTAAATAATTTAAAAGTAGAAGTAAAAGAACCACTAGATGAGCTAAAATCTACAAAACAGAAACTAGAATATTATAGCAAAGAATTTACTAGACTAACAGAGGAGAATAAAAATTATTCTGAGAGTAATAAATTGTTAAAACATGAAAATAATAAATATGAAAAGAAATGTAAGCATCAAGAGGAGTCATTAAAGCTTAAAGAAGATGAACTTGAAAAATGTCATCAGATAATAAGTCAACTTCAAAATAAATTATTTGAAAATCATGTAGAAATGTTACAGACAAAAAAAGAGTTAGAAGAACTAAAAAAACTATATGATAACAGCTTGAAATAGATTTTTTGGGAGGAAGATATGAAGAACGACATTGAAATATTGGCACCAGTAGGTAGTATAGAATCATTATATGCAGCAATAAAAAACGGAGCAAATGCAGTATATTTAGGAGGAAAATTATTTAATGCTAGGCAATATGCATCAAACTTTGATGAAGAAGAGCTTAAACAAGCTGTAAATTACGCACATTTAAATGGAGTAAGAGTATATGTGACTATTAATATCTTACTTAATAATGATGAATTAAAAGATGCTATTGATTATATAGTATATTTATATAATATCGACGTAGATGCTATTATTGTGCAAGACATGGGCTTAATAAGTCTTATAAAAAAAGTTTTACCTAATTTAGAATTACATGCTAGTACACAAATGACTATTAATAATTATCTAGGGGTACAGTTTTTAGAAGATTGGGGTTTTAAAAGAGTAGTACTTGCAAGAGAAGTATCTATGAATGAAATTAAAGAGATAAAAAGTAAGACTGAATTGGAGCTAGAAGGTTTTATTCATGGAGCTCTTTGTGTTAGCTATTCAGGGCAATGTCTTATGAGTAGTTTAATTGGACAAAGGAGTGGCAATAGAGGAAGATGTGCACAGCCATGTAGAATGCCATACACATTAGTTAACTTAAAATCAAAAAACACTATTGATCCAAATTTATCTAATAAGTATTTATTAAGCTTAAAGGATTTACAAACCATAGAGCACATGGAAGATATAGTGAATTCAGGTCTTACATCACTTAAAATAGAAGGTAGAATGAAAAAACCAGAATATGTTGCTATAGTAGTAAATAAATATAGAAAAGCTTTAGATAAGGTATTATATGAAGACAAAAATAGACAAGTTTCTAAAAAAGATATGAAAGAAATAGAACAAATATTTAATAGAGGTTTTACAAAAGGATTTCTTTTTAATGAAGAATTTAAGGATATAATTTCATTAGACAGATCTAATAATAAAGGTGTTTATTTAGGTACTATAGTTAGTGTTAAAAAAGGTAGCTATATAGCTATAAAATTGCAACAAGATTTACACAAAGGTGATGGGATACAATTTATAATAAATGGGTTAGAAAATAAAGGTATATTAGTTGATAGATTGTTTTTAAAAGGTAAAAAGGTTGATTCTGTAACAAGAGGTAAAGTAGCAGAAATCCCATATATACAAGGTATAAATAATGGCTGTTTAGTAATGAAGACATCAGACTATTTATTAAATAAAAGAGCAGAAGAAACTTTTAAAGATAAAAAAGTTAACAAAATGAAAACTGTAAGCTTCTTCATTGAATTAAAAAAAGGCTTAAAACCAATCTTAACAGCTTGTGATGATGACAATAATTATGTTACAATTGAAGGTGATTATTTAGTTGAAGAAGCTATTAATAAACCAATTTCTAAGGAAATTGTAATAAAACAGCTTAGCAAATTAAGTGATAGTATTTTCAAATTAAATACAATAGATATTACAATGGATGATAATATAGCTATGCCTGTTAGCAAATTGAATTACTTGAGAAGAAGTGCTATAGAAAAGCTGGAAGTCTTATATTCTAATTTTAACAAACGAAATTTTATTGATATTAATGAAGTTAACAAATCAGATATGTTTAAATTGAAATCTAGGATAGATAGCAGTTTGAAGAGATTATCAATATCTATCAATAATGAATACCAATTGAAACAGTTAGATTTATCAAAGGTTGATAGATTATATATAAACTACTTTGATGGTTTGGATAAATATATAAACAAATTAAAAGAGAAAAATATAGAAGTTTATCTAAAAACTGATAGAATTATTACTAATGATAAATTTCAAAAGCTAAAACAAAATATAAACTTAGTAGAAAATATTAATGGGATAAGTGTATCAAACTATGGAGCATTAAAATTATTAAAAAATAGTAAACATAGTATTCATTGTGATACAGGATTTAATATTTTCAATAATTATTCTATAAAAGCTCTAAAAGATTATGGAGCAGATAGTTTCACTTTATCATCTGAGTTAAAATTAGATCAGGTAAATAAAATAGCTTCCAAAACAGAAAACAATTGTGAAACAACTGTTTATGGATACTATCCAATGATGGTTACAAAATATTGCCCTATAGCAATATATACAAAATGTAAAGGTAGCAATAATTGCAGTTTGTGTAAAAATAATGGTGAATTAGGATTAAAGGATAGAAAAGGCAAAGTATTTCCGTTATTTAGAAAATATAATTACACTACTATCTATAATAGTGAACCATTAGTGATGTTGGAATATTTAGATGAATTATTAAAAGGTAAGATTGATTATTATAGATTAGATTTTACTATAGAAAACGGCGATATGATTAAAGATATACAAGCTATATATTATGATTATATCAATGGATTAATAAATAGAAATGAAGCCAAAGAATTTGTAAAAAAACTAAAAGCTAAAGGTATAGACATTACTAAAGGACATTACTATAGAGGTGTTTTATAAGGAGAGAGTTTTATGAACAAAAGAGCTTTAAGAGTATTAGAATATCATAAAATAATTGATAAATTACAACAAAAAGCAGAATCCAGTTTAGGAAAAGACATGGTTAGCAAATTAGAACCTTCTTCAGAGTTTGAAATTGTACAGTCAATGCAAGAAGAAACTAATGAAGCTATGAATATTCTACTTAAAAGAGGTAATCCTCCATTAGGTGGAATTAGAGATATAAGCAATGAACTTAGAAGAGCTAAAATTGGAGCAGTTTTATCACCAAGAGGACTACTTAATACAGCTGATTTATTAAGAGTTTCACGAAGATTAAAATCATTTATAAAAAATGATAAAGCTGACAAAAAGTCGAGTTATTACATCATTGAGAATTATATTGAAGAATTGAATGAATACAAAAGTATAGAAGATAGTATATTTAATTCAATTATAAGTGAAGAAGAAATATCTGATAATGCAAGTAGTACATTAAGAAGTATTAGAAGAAAAATAGAAACAAAAAAACAATCAGTTAGAAGCAAATTGTCTTCAATAATAAATTCAACACAAAACAAAAAATATTTACAAGAAAGTTTAGTCACAATGAGAAATGACAGATTTGTTGTTCCTGTAAAACAAGAATATAGAGTACAGTTTCCGGGTCTTATTCATGATCAATCTTCAAGTGGAGCAACGCTTTTTATAGAGCCAATGGCAATAGTAAATATGAATAATGAATTAAATCAGTTAAGATTAGAAGAAGAAGAAGAAATAAAGAGAATATTAAGCGAATTGTCAGCAATGATAGCAGAAGTAGTTGACGAAATAAGCACAAATGTAAAATTATTAGGTAAAATTGATTTTATATTTGCAAAAGGCAAATTAGCATTGGATATGGATGCAATTAAACCAAAATTAAATAACGAAGGGTATGTTTCAATAAAAAAAGCAAGACATCCTTTGATAGATAAAAAAGCTGTTGTACCAATAGATATTTATGTAGGGAAGGAATTCACTTCTCTGGTAATAACAGGTCCTAACACAGGAGGTAAAACAGTAACTTTAAAAACTATGGGATTATTAACCTTGATGGCTCAAGCAGGATTGCATATTCCATCTGCTTCAGGAAGTATAATAAATATATTTAAAGAGGTATTTGCAGACATAGGAGATGAGCAAAGTATAGAGCAAAGCTTGAGTACATTTTCAGCTCATATGACAAATATTATAGATATTTTGAATTCAGTAAGAGACAATAGTTTAGTATTGTTTGATGAATTGGGAGCAGGGACTGATCCGACAGAAGGTGCAGCATTAGCTATATCAATACTTGAATACTTAAATAAAAATAAAATAAGAACTGTAGCGACTACACATTATAGCGAGTTAAAACTATATGCTTTAAGCAATGATAATGTCGAAAATGCAGCTGTTGAATTTGATGTTGAAACGTTAAGTCCGACATATAAACTATTAATAGGAATTGCAGGGAAATCAAATGCTTTTGAAATCTCTAAAAAGTTAGGACTTCAAGAGTTCATCATAAAGGAAGCCAAAAAACATATCTCAAATGAAAGCATCCAATTTGAAGATATACTAACTGACATTGAAAAAGATAGAACTATTACTGAGAAAAATAGAGAAGAATCAGAAGCTCTTAAAAAAGAAGTGGAAATTCTTAGAGAAGAATTGTTAGATAAAAAAGATAAAATAGAAAAAATAAAAAGAGATGCTCAAAGGAAAGCAAAAGTAGAAGCTAGAAAAATATTATCTCAAGCAAAGGAAGATGCTGATAATATTATAAAAGGTATAAAAGATTTATCAGTACAAATAGAAAAAGAGAAGAGTAAGAGATTACAGGAATCAAAAGAAAAACTTAAAATTAAAATAGATAAAATAGATACTGAATTAACTGATGAAGTATTGAATGTACCTAACTATAAACCACCTAAGAATTTATCTGTTGGAGACACTGTAAGAATAGTTAACTTGAATCAGGTAGGTACAGTAATATCATTACCAGATGAGAATGGAAATCTGACAGTTCAGGTTGGTATAATGAAAGTAAATGTCAATATATCAAATCTTCAAATAACACAGGATGAGGAAAACGAGCAAATACAAAAATCAACAAGAAAATTTATTGCTAAAAAGACTTCTTATGCTAAAACTGAGATTGATTTAAGAGGTAAAACTGTAGAAGAAGCTATTTTAGATGTGGATAAGTACTTAGATGATGCTTATATATCTAATTTGAATTTAGTCACTATAATACATGGTAAAGGAACAGGGGTATTAAGACAAGGAGTAAGACAATTATTAAAAAAACATAAGCATGTTAAAAGCTATAGACAAGGTGAATTTAGTGAAGGAGGAACAGGTGTTACAGTAGTAGAGTTAAAGTAATATTGGAGGTTGACAACAATGATACTAGTCAGTGCATGTTTAGCAGGAATTAATTGTAGATACAATGGTGAAAGCGTAGTAATAGAGGATATTGTAAATCTAATAAAAGAAGGCAAAGCTGTACCGGTTTGTCCAGAGCAATTGGGAGGATTAACAACACCTCGAAATCCAAGTGAAATTATAAAAGAAAACAACGAGATAAAAGTAAAGGATTGTAAAGGAAATGATGTAACTAAACAATTCGAAATAGGTGCAAAAGAGACTTTGAAGTTTGCAAAATCTATAGGAGCTGATATAGCTATATTAAAACAGAGAAGTCCATCATGTGGTTATGGCTTAGTATATGATGGAAATTTTAATGGTGCAACAGTGACAGGAAATGGCTTAACTGCTCATTTGCTTTCTGATAATAATATTAAAATTTACAATGAAGAAAATTATATGGAAATTTATAATGAATAGGAGGAAAAATATGAAGAAGTTACTTGTGTTGATTGTAGCAATAATACTTTGTATGTCATTAGTTGTTGGATGTTCAAGTGATGATCCAGTTGATGAAGTTAATAATGAAAACCAGATTGGTGAAGAAACAGATAATCAAGGTGAAGAAAATAATGTTGAAGACGATACTAGTGAAGTAGAAGATATTGAATACGTGTTATTTTTAAAAGAAAAAGGATATCCTAATATTGCAAGTCAAACTATGACTATTAAAAACAATGATGAAAGATTAAAGACAAAAACAGTAAAAGAAATAGCTGTAGAACATTTAATATCTTTTGGTGAATTTAATGGATTGATTTCTCCAATTCCTAGTGGAACAAAACTATTAGGTTTAGAAATAGATGGTAATAAAGCAATAGTTGATTTATCAAACGGATTTGTTAAGGGTATGAAAAAAGATGAATACAATACAATGTTATCATTAGCAGGAGTTATAAATACAGTTGCAGTTTTTGAAGATATTGATAAGGTAGCATTTAAAATTCAAGGTGAAACTATTAAAAATTTGAATGGTATAGATATGACAAAAGAATTTGAATATAATATGGACTTTTTTACAGATAAGTAAAAAGGGTAATGATTAAAATTTCTTGAATATGTTAATATTTTATGATATACTCTTAAAAAACACGATAAATTCTATGAAAAGAATAGTAAATTACAAGTCAATTTTAAGCGAGTTGAGGTTGGTGTGAGCTCAATATACACTTGTATTTGAATAGAGCCTTGGAGAAGTATACTGGAAATAAAGTATAGTATACCGTTAATTGCGTTAAAATTGTTGAGTGGATACATATATATATGTATCAATAAGAGTGGTAACGCGGGAAAATTGAACTCTCGTCTCTGTATGTATAAATGCGGAGACGAGAGTTTTTTAAATAAATTAAAATGGCGAATTTCTTCGTTATTAAATTTATCACGACTAATTACGTATAAAAATACGCTCATATCCGTGATAAATTTAATGCCTTGAACTTCACTCATTTTAATTCATTTAAATTAAATGAGAGTTAAATGGCGAATTTCTGCGTTAAGCAGCGAACCCAAATCTATGATTTGGTGTGAGTCGCTTACTCCTAGGAACAAAGTGAGTAGGAGTTACAGCTGATGATTACAGTAATTCAGACATTAAGCTTTGATAAAAAATTATGTATGATAAAAAAAATATATAAATAAAGAGTTAGAAAGCAGTGAACCCAAATTTTAATTTTGAGTGAATCGCTTACTCAGAGGAAGTATGAGTCTGAGTTACATATTATAATAATGCCTTGAACTTCACTCATTTTAATTCATTTAAATTAAATGAGAGTTTATTGGCGAATTTCTTCGTTAAGCAGTGAACCAAAATCTTTGATTTTGAGTGAGTCGCTTACTCATACGAAGAATGAGTAGGAGTTTCATAAGTTTTTTCACGACTAATCATGAGTAGAGAACAGAAATCTAAGATTTCCTGTGAATCACTTACTCCTAGGAGCGAAGCGAGTAGTGAGCTACATCATAATACGCTCATATATGTAAGCAGAGAACCCAAATTTAAATTTGGAGTGAATCGCTTACTCAGAGGAAGGATGAGTCTGAGTTACAAATTATAATAATGCCTTGAACTTCACTCATTTTAATTCATTTAAATAAAATGAGAGTTTAAATGGCGAAATTCTGCTTAAATGATTAAAAAAGAGAAACAAAAATATAAAAATATAAAAATATAAAAATACAAAAATATAGTAAAAAACAATGCAAAAGATTAAAAAAGCAAAAAATTAAAATTTTGATTTTGAGCGAGTATAATCCATTCTGGATTTATATTTAATATAGGAGGTAATAAAAATGATTGATTTTAAAAAACAATTATCACAAGCATTAAATGATGAAATAGAAGAAATGAGTATTGAGCAGCTAGAAGAATTGGTAGAGGTACCGCCAAATTATGACATGGGTGATTATGCATTTCCTTGTTTTAAATTAGCTAAAGTTTTTAGAAAATCACCAAATATTATAGCTCAGGAACTAACTCAAAAACTTGAAGCAAATGAGTATTTTGAAAAAATAGAGAATAAAGGTGGATACGTAAATTTCTTTGTAAACAAAAAGCTTTTAGTCGAAGGAGTTTTAAATGATGCATTTGAGAAAAAAGAAAAATTTGGATCAACAAATGTAGGAGAAGGAAAAAATGTAATAGTTGAATTTTCATCCGTAAATATTGCGAAACCATTCCATATAGGTCATATAAGAAGTACTGTAATAGGTAATTCATTATTTCATATCTATAAATTTTTAGGTTTTAATGCTATTAGTATAAATCACTTAGGAGACTATGGAACACAATTTGGTAAACTTATAGTTGCATATAAAAAATGGGGGAATAAAGAAGCAATTGAAGCAAATCCAATACCTGAATTGTTAAAAATTTATGTTAAATTTCACGAAGAAGCTGAGAAAGATCCAGAACTTGATGATCAGGCTAGAGGTTGGTTTAAAAAATTAGAAGATAAAGATGAAGAAGCATATGCTTTATGGAAATGGTTTAGAGAAGTTAGTTTAAAAGAATTTGAAAGAGTATATGATATGCTAAATATTAAATATGATTCATATGCAGGAGAAAGTTTCTATTCAGACAAAATGCCTGAGATTATAAATATATTAAATGAAAAAGGATTATTACAAGATTCAAAAGGAGCAAAGATAGTTGATTTAGAGTCATATAATATGCCGCCAGCATTAATAACAAAAAGTGATGGTTCCACATTATATATGACAAGGGATATAGCAGCAGCTAAATATAGGAAAGATACTTATGATTTTTACAAAAATATATATGTGGTTGGAGCTCAACAAGCATTACATTTTAAACAATGGATTAAGGTAGTAGAATTGATGGGATATGATTGGGCAAAAGATTGTATACATGTTCCATTTGGTATGGTTAGTTTAGAAGAAGGAACTATGTCAACAAGAAAAGGAAGAGTAGTTTTCTTAGAAGATGTACTAAAAAAAGCAGTTGAAAAAACAAAAGATATTATTTCAAACAAGAATCCAAACTTAGAAAATAAAGAAAACGTAGCAAAACAAGTAGGTATAGGAGCGATAATGTTCCAAGAGTTATCTAATAACAGAATTAAAGATTACACGTTTTCTTGGGATAGAACTTTGACATTTGAAGGAGAAACAGGTCCATATGTTCAATACACACATGCTAGGGCAAATAGTGTGTTGGAAAAATCTAAAATAAACGTTAGCAGTGAAGTTGATTTTTCATTATTAACTAACGAAGAAGCAGTAAATCTAGTTAGGTTGTTACAATCATTCGCACAAGTTGTGTTAGATGCAATGGAAAAAAATGAACCATCTTTCATAACAAGACATTTAGTAGATATAGCTCAAGCGTTTAATAGATTTTATCATAATTGTCCAATATTAGTAGAGGATGAGGAAGTTAAAAAAGCAAGATTATTATTAGTATATTGTACTAAGAATGTTATAAAAACAGCATTAGGACTTCTTGGAATACAAGCACCTGATAAAATGTAGAATGAAAAACATAAAACGACATTTTTATGTTATAATTTATAAAGATTTTTAAATATATTAAAAAATATTTACAAATGTATCATTATATAGTATAATTTAATAAACTGTTGTCGAAGCTAACAACGTTAGATAATTACCTAATTTTTTTCTGGACATCTATGATGTCTTTTTTTTTGTCCATATTTCATATACTATTACCCTGATTATTCGTATAACTCTCGATAATATGCTGTAAGTTTCTGAATTAGAAGATTTCAGTGAATTCGCAGGCATACCGAGTATGCCTGCCATTTAATGGACATCTTTCGCCTTGTTATAATCAGAAGGATACAGTAGAGTATTTAATTTTCTATTAATAATCTGGGCATTATAATATTAAATAATTATTG
>NZ_LOHE01000077.1 GCF_001559865.1 Abyssisolibacter fermentans | reverse complement strand
CAGAAATTATATTACATTGTAGTTCTTGTAACGGCTTATTCAGCATGTCTACTAAATCTCCGATAGTTTGTGTTTTGTCTTCTATAAATGTTTTTATTATTTTTTCTAAAACTTTTACCCCAAACTCATTAAAGTGTAGTATACTATCATACATAAGAAAGCACCATCCTTTTGTTAAATTTGTTTTCGCAAACTTATATTATCACAAAAGGGTGCTTTCTTTTTTTATTTTTTTCCTACAATAACTTTACGCTAACTTTCATGTACCATATAGTAATATAGTAATATAAAACACAACTACATCAAAAAACACAATAAGTTGCGTTCCTACATGTAAATTATATAATTAAATAGTCTATAATTTTTTCAAATATTCGTATTTTTAAAAAAACAGAAGTATATCCATCTGTTTAATAGGATTTACTTCTGTATTCTACTAGTATAAATAGTATTTTTCTACTAAACTATTTATTCATTTTACATATGCTTAATTCTACTACTGTATTTTTCGTAAAGATCATCATTGTTATAACCATCTTGGTTTTGACTTCCAAATACAGGCAAAGGTTGTCCCTCTTCTGATAATAATTCTAAAGTTTCTACAAGAATACTATCAACTATTGCAGCTCCTGCTATTGTTGATCCAGGTCCTGATTTTACACCATTAAAATCTAATAAGCTGTCTCCTCCTGGTACGCAATTATCTATTACTATATCTGCTAGTTCAA
Source organism: Abyssisolibacter fermentans (assembly GCF_001559865.1). NCBI lineage: Bacteria > Bacillati > Bacillota > Clostridia > Eubacteriales > Clostridiaceae > Abyssisolibacter > Abyssisolibacter fermentans. Next base: position 66,571 of record NZ_LOHE01000077.1, on the reverse strand, counting down.
ATAATCTCTTTCCACTGGAATGTCTTGACTCACAATTTTTTGAATGATCAAGTGAAGTAATTGCAATTAAAGTTAATCCTTCTTCTTTAGCCTTCATTGCCATCTCTACTGGAACACTATTTCTTCCTGAGTTTGATATTATAATCATAACGTCATCTTTATCGATATCATATTGATTCCATATTATCTCTGCTAATCCGCTTAATCTTTCTGTTAAGCTTCCTCTTCTGGCTCCTGCAGCTGTTGTAATACTATCATCTAGCATTGCATTAATATTAGCAAGTCCACCAGCTCTAACAAACATTTCTATACCAATCATATGAGAATGTCCTGTTCCAAAAACATGTATTATCTTATCCTGTTTGATTTTTTCTGCAAATATTTTAGCTACTTTCACTATATTTTCATGTTGTGTTTCTCCTACTGTGTTGATTAATTCATTTAATTTTTTTAAATACTCGTTTAATACCATTATCTTTACCTCCAATTTATTTTTAACTCAGATTACTCATATAATTAAATTATGAACAAAGTTCTAATTTGAATTTTCTAAAATGATTTAGGATTGATTACTACTTATTCTTTTTTAATTCTTTGTTAATATCTGATGCTATTCTTTCAGCCTTTGTACCAACAACTACTTGTATACTATTCTTTACTTGTAATACACCTGAAGCTCCTAAACCTTTTAATCCTTTTTTGTTAACTAATTTTTCATCATTTACATTTAATCTTAAACGTGTTATACATGCTTCAACTCTATCAAAATTGTCATAACCGCCTAAATATTCTATATATTTCTTAGTTTTTTCTACATCATCTAAATTGCTTATTTCATCAACTTTATTATTTAACTCATCATCATCAATAGGCTCTCTACCAGGTGTGTGTAAATCGAATTTCTTAATTGCAAATGTAAATAAGAAATAATAAATAATAAAGAAACCTATACCCATAGGTATCAACAACCACGGTTTAGTAGCTAAGCCCCAATCTAATACATAATCTATTAAACCTGCTGAGAATCCGAAACCATGTTTTATGCCAAGTATATATGCTATTGCTAAAGATGACCCTTGTAAAAGTGCATGGAATAAATATAATAATGGAGCTGCAAAACAGAAACTAAATAAAAGTGGTTCTCCAATACCTGTTAGAAAGAATGTGAAAGCAGCACTAAATAATACACCACCAACTAGTTTCTTTTGATCTTTTCTAGCTGTTCTGTACATAGCCAGTGCAGCAGCAGGCATACCAAACATAAATATTGGATAAAACCCTGCCATAAATGAACCTGCAGTTGGATCTCCAGCTAAGAAACGGAATAAATCTCCATTTATTATTTCTCCTGCTGCATTAGTGAAATCACCAAAGACAAACCATACTAAACTGTTTAAAATATGATGCAAACCAAAAGGTAACAATAATGAATTACATACTCCATATACTCCAACACCTAATGCGCCAGCTTCAGTAAGCCATTGTCCAAATGCAAAAATACCATTTTGTATAACCGGCCAAACATAGCCAAATACAAGCGCCAAAATAAGTGAACACGCACCACTTATTATAGGTACAAATCGTTTGCCTCCAAAGAATCCTAAATAATCTGGTACTTTAAAATCATAAAACTTATTATATAATTTTCCTGCCATATAACCTGAAATAATACCCGCTAATACACCCATATTTATATCTGCATTTATTGTTGTTGCTCCTTGTGTTAAAACAAAATATGAAATTGTTCCTGCTAAACCTGCTGCACCAGAACCATCAAAAGCTATACCTACAGAAACACCTATAGCAAATATCAATGGCAAATTAGCAAATATTGCTTCACCAGCTTTTTTAATAAACAAAATATTAAATATATCATCTGCTCCTAAACGTAATAATAACGCTGCTGCTGGTAATACTGCTATAGGTAACATTAAAGCTTTACCAATTCTCTGTAATTCTCCAAATAACTTTTTCATAATTTTACCTCCTTTAGTATTAGGTATTGTCAAAATTAATAATAAATCATCCATAAACTTACACTAATATACAATTATTAATCATTAAGACCATTTACAAATCTTTTAAAAACAATATGCTCAACTTATATATATAAAACTATAAATTCAAGCTTTAAAATTTAAATAAAATAGCTTTAGTAAAAATTAATTTATCTGACATCCTCTTTGTGTTTTTTCCCTTAAATACATTATTTTAAATTAAGTAACGCCTCCTTTCATAATATTTCTGGAACAGGCTACAAGACCTTAAAAATTGTTATTCACCAAATTTTAACTTTACTAGTTCAGTTAATTTGCTTATAGCTTCTGGTGCATCCTCTCCATCAGCTAAAATTTTTATTTCATCACCTTTTTTTACCTCTAAGCTCATTAACCCAATAACAGATTTTGCATTTGATGATTTACCATTAAATTGTACAAATATTTTAGATTCAAATTGTGATGCGTTCTTTACAAATAAAACAGTTGGTATAGCATGTAGCCCCATTTCATTAAGAATAACAACTGATTTTTCCATAGCATCCCTCTTTGTTTTATTATTAAACTCATATAGTAGTAGAATTTATAAATATGAGTTTTGTTCAATCAAATATTTACTAAATTTATTAGTTCGAAAATTGCATTATAGATTGAATATTGAGGCATCCTACAAGATATTTGTAATCCATTGGATGCCTTAATAAACAAAACCATGGCGCATGAAATTCAATTTTCATATTAAATCATAATTAAGCTTTAATTTTTACTTTTAACATTTCATCCTCATCATCATTGAAATTTTTACTGATACTATCTACTTTGTCCATGTTTGTTATTACTAAAATACTAGTTATATCTTTACCAATTTCTTTAATATATTTAAAATCAGCTTCAATGATAGCTTGCCCTTTTTCTACTTCACATCCTACTTCAACTAGTCTTTTGAATCCTTTTCCTTTTAACTCCACAGTATCTAAACCTATATGAACTAATATTTCTAGTCCTTCCTTTGTTTCAAGACAAAAAGCATGATTAGTAGGAAAAATTTGAATTATCTTCCCATTACAAGGTGCTTTTGCAACATTAGATGTAGGTATAACAGCTACACCATCTCCAACCATTTTATTAGAAAAAGCTTCGTCATTAACTTCCGTTATATCAATCCTTTCACCTACAAAAGGGGGCATTATAACTACCTCTCTTTTTTTTCTAAACAAATTCAACATCCTATGCCTCCTTATAAACAAAATTCTTTCATTTTTTCCAAATCCAATTTCATTGCTGCTTTTTTATCTATTATAAATGTCACATCCGGATGTAACTGCAAAACAGAAACTGGGATCTCAGGAGTTATATCACCACTAATTGCACCATAAATTGAATCAGCCTTTTCTTCTCCATTAGCTAAAAGGATTATTTTTTTAGATTGCATAATAGTTTTTATTCCCATACTAATTGCTTTAGTTGGAACATCTTCAATGAGTTCAAAAAACCGTGAATTATCCTTTATTGTTTGTTCATCAAGCTTAACCATGTGTGTAAGTGCCTCAAATTTTACATCAGGTTCATTAAAGCCTATATGTCCATTTCTTCCAACTCCTAGGATTTGAAGGTCTATACCTCCGTTTGTTCTTATTCTTTTTTCATATTCTATACATTCTTTTTCAATATCTTTTGCCATTCCATCTGGTATATTCACATGATTCATATCAATATTTATATGATTGAAAAAATTTTCATTCATATAGTAGTAATAGCTTTGATTATTATCCCTGCTCAAATTGTAATACTCGTCTAAATTAAAGGTTGTAACTTTATTAAAATCAATATCTCCCTGCTTATATAGCTCAATTAATTCTTTATACATCCCTAAAGGTGTTGAACCAGTTGCAAGTCCCAAAACACTATCAGGTTTAAGAATAAGTTGACTTGCTACAATGTTACCTGCTTTTTTACTCATTTGTTCATAATTGTCAACACAAATTATTTTCATTTTGTTTTCACCTCGTACACTATTTTTCCATCTATTATTGTTTTTATGGCATTTATATCTTCATCAAAAATAACCAAATCAGCAATTTTACCTTTTTCTATACTCCCTATTTTGTCATCTAATCCTATAGCTTTTGCTTGATTTAAACTAGCCATATTAACTAAATCAAACAACTCGAAATTTGTATTATTTCTTACATTTCTAACAGCTTCGTTTAACTTTAATATACTTCCAGCTAATGTACCATCTTCTAACCTTGCTGATGAATCATCTACTAATACTTTTTGTCCTCCTAAATCATATTCGCCACTTTTGAGACATCCTGCTCGCATGGAGTCTGTTATTAGAATTACTTTATCTTTTTTGTTTATATCAATAAAAGCTTGAAAAAATCCTGGATGAACATGTATTGTATCTGCTATTAGCTCACAATTAATATTTCTTGAAAAAACTGCTCCTACTACACCTGGTTCTCTATGATGAAGTCCTGTCATAGCATTAAAAGTATGTGTTGCATATGTTACACCATTATCTATAGCATTCATTGCTTCTTCAAAGGAAGCATTGGTATGTCCCATTGAAAGTCTAATATTTTTATTCCCTTTAAACTTATTGATAAATTCATTATCCTCATCCATTTCAGGCGCCATTGTTATTATTTTTAGAATATCCAAATATGGCTCAATAAGTTCATAATCTGGACTCATTATATATTTTTCATTTTGAGCTCCTTTGAATTTAGGATTTATAAAAGGTCCTTCCATGTGAGCTCCTTGAATTTTAGCTCCATCAAGTTTTTTATTCATTGCTTCTTTTATCTTTTCAAAAGCTTTCACTACATGCTCTTTTGACATTGTCATTGTTGTAGGTAAGAAAGACGTTACACCATTTTTTACTATTGCTTTAGATATATTATTTAGTGCTTCAAACGTACCATCCATAACATCTGAACCGCCACTTCCATGAATATGAACATCTATTAAACCTGGTGCAACATAATTACCTTGAGCATCAATGACTTCTTCAAATTCCTCAAAAGAATCAATTTCTTTTTTTGGCACTATATCCATAATTTTTTCACCATACAGAAGTACACAATCTTCTTTTATACAATCTTTTAGAATTATTTTTCCATTGACAATTGCTTTCATAAAAACATCTCCCATAATTTTATTATCTAAATTTTAATTTACTCCTAATCAGTTCCTTCATAGAAGTAAGCGATCTCACCAAACCTATGATCTAGGTTTTCTGTATAAAAAAAGGCATTAACTTTAAATAGAAAAATAATCTTTTCTACTATAAGTTAATGCCTGATTTAACAGTAACACACTTAAACCCTGATTATATATAACTTTGAATAATATGCAAGCAATTCTCATAAAATCATAAATTCTAGTTCTCTGCTCATAATTTTCTATTAATAATCTGGGTTACATTTTCATTTAATTTTTTAAACGCTCAATATGAATAGCCATATAGCCAAGTTCCTGTTCTGGAACCTCCAATTCATACTCTTTTTCAATTTTAGCTTTTATTTTTTCTATGATTACATATGAATCTTTAAATTCTTTCTTTATATTATCTAAAAGAGGATTTTTAATACATTTTTTGTTCTTGATTCTACTTAAAGTACTCTGAAGATGATTTATTAGTCTTTTATAACTATATTGTGTTTTGTCTAACTTTATATTTAAACCTTCTTCTATGATATTTATTATTTCATTTAATATTCTAGTATTTTTTACAGTTTCTTTTACTTTAATGTTTTTCCTAGATGAATGAAGATGCATTGAAATAAATCCTACTTCTCCAAGTCCCAAATCTAAATCCAAGTTTTTCTTAATCATTTCTATTCCTTCAGCTGCAATATCAAATTCATCAGGGTATAGTATTTTAATTTCATCAATAAAGGGATTTGTGATTTCTAATCCTGTCTTTACTCTTTCTATTGCAAAAGCTATATGATCGACAAGTATTATATGAATATGACTATTTAAATCTCCTAACTTTTGTTCAGATATTTGTATGATTTTTTCACATATTTCAATGATTTTAGGATCTATCTGTTTAACAAGTCTAAAATATTCATTTTTGATTCTTTCATCATTTGCTATAAAAGATCTTTGAATATTTTTATTAGGGATATATTCCTTTGAGTTTTCTTTCTTATTAAACCCTAACCCCTTACCCATGAGTATAGTTTCTTTTTTATTTTTTAAGTCATAAGCAAGAATTATATTATTATTCAAAATTTTCAATATTTTATAATTCTTTTTATTCAACGTTACACCCCCAATAAAACAAAATCTTCTATTGATTTATTATAGCTATAAAAAGATTTTACATTCAATATCGCGATAATTCTATATATTAACAATAGTTTCAAGAAGTTTGTAATTCCTTTTTGCTAAAAGAAAAGACGCAAACACATATACTAATACTTTATTTGTATTATTAGTATATAGGTTTACGCCTGTTTTGCAGTTACGTGCCTAATAGATTAATCATTTAATTGTATATTAATTATAATATATTCAGAAAACGTTTGTCAATAATTTTTTTGAAAAAAAGAGCAAAACAGGCTTGCTTATAGCTTAAACCAAAATTTGATCTATCCAATATCCATTTTCTTGAAATTTTTTATCCCCATACTAATAAAAAGTGAAAATATTATAATTGCAAAAACTATCATTGATATTGAAATACTGTTATTATAAAAACTCGTTCCAGCCATTATCAAATGACTCGGATATGCAAAGGGAAATATAAACCAAAATTTAGTTGCATTTATCATCATTGTTGGAAGTATTAAACATACTGCTAAAATCAATGGTATTAACATATTTTTAAATCTAATATTCAAATAATAATAAATAGCTACTATCGGTAATGAAACAGTAAACGCAATAAGTGGACTTGTTATGATAAATGATGGTATATGTTCTGGATGTATTAATAGTACTGCACTTATTACAATAAAAGCTATAAATATGAGTACATTTATAAGAATTATTATACATGTCGCTATAAACTTGCTCATATATAAGCTTTCTCTTTTAACTGGAAGTGAGAGTATTTTCTTTAAGTTATTGTTTTTATACTCTACCCTTGTTACTGCTCCTACTACAATAGCTATTAATATAGGAAAAAACACACCTCCATAAAATATTGCATTCTGCTCATATATACTAGACCAAGGATCATTAGCTAAGAACAGTTCTTTATATCTTACTACATTCATAAATCCTAATGAACAAAACAATATTGGAAATATCATAAAAATAATAAGCAATTTAGTACCTTTTAATTTATTAAACTCAACCTTTATTAATTTCATCAATCCTACATTTTTCATCTATCTTACATCCTTTCTATTAAAAATCTTTATACTTAATACTAATGACAGTACAATACAGATGCTTGAGCTAATGAGACTTCGAAGAATATAACAGTCATTACCTGGTGCTAAGCCTAATATAAAAGCATACGGTACAGTATCTATTAATAGTCTGCTTTGTCCTATTATTAAACTCCCAAAACATGCACAAAATCCTATAATAAGCGGTGTTATTTCGTTTTTAAATATCAAGCTCAAAAGCTGTTGAAAACTCATAAGTGCAGTTACTGCATACATTATTGATACAATATAAATACCTACTATTGAATAATTTACATTATTTAGCATATCGTTTATATTTGCTACTGTAAAAACACCTAAATACGTAAGTAATACTATTATTGAAACCCACACTGTACTAACAATTAACTTACTTAAAATTATATGTTTTCTTTTTATTGGTTTTGCAAGCATTAGTTTAAATGTATTATCTGCATTTTCTATATGATTAGATAGATAAACTATTATAATAACTGTAGTAGGTAGAATTATAAACCATCCATTTGCATAGAAGCTTTCAAATAAAACAGTCCTCCAGCCTTCATATATATCAAAAAACTTTTTACTGTTACTGACTATAGTATTTTTTCTAGCATAAAAATCTATAAAGCATAAACCAAACATAACAAATGGTATAAGCAAAGTAAAAAGATGCTGTGGACTTTTCCTGTATTTAAAAATTTCGGTCTTTATTAGTCTATTTAGCATTATTCCCACCACCATATTCGAGAATATTAAAGAATATTTCTTCAAGATTTTTATTAGGATTTGAATTTTTCAATTCATCAAGAGTTCCCTGAAACAGAAGTTTACCTTCATTTATTATTCCAATATCATTAGCTATGAGTTCTATTTCACTTAATATATGACTTGATATAAGAACTGTCATACCATATTTTTTAGGTAAGCTTTTTATTAGCTCTCTTATTTCATGTATACCTACAGGGTCAAGTCCATTAGTTGGTTCATCTAATAATAACAGCTTAGGCATTCCTATTAATGCTTGTGCTATTCCAAGTCTCTGCTTCATTCCCAGTGAAAATTTCTTGACCTTTTTATTTTTTACCTTTGTAAGATTAACTGTACCTAAAACTTCACCAATATTTTTATAATCTAATCCTAATATATCTGCTGAAATTTTAAGATTATCATAAGCAGAAAGATTGCCATAATATGAAGGTGATTCTATTATAGATCCTATGTTTCTTAAAATCTTCATTCTGTTCTTTTTGATATCCATATCAAATATTTTTACACTTCCTTTTGTAGGCTTTATTAACCCTAAAAGCATACCTATAGTAGTTGATTTACCAGCTCCATTAGGTCCTAAAAACCCATATATTAACCCTTCTCTGATTTTTAGATTAACATTATTAACAGCCACCATATCTTTATAGGCTTTTGTTAAGTTATTAGTTTCAATAATATAATTTTCCATAAAAATATCCTCCTATAATTTAATTTTTATAATCCAAAACTTGTGTACTAAACTAATAATAACTACCAAAGCTTAACTCTTGTTAATCACAACCTTAACAGAACCTTATTTTTGCTATATGTGTATTGATGTTAACTATAATATTTGCTATATTTAAAATATATAAATTGAAAGAGATGTGATTGTGCCGTGCAAAATACTATATACGATAAAAAAATACTTCTAGTAGATGATGAACTGGAATTATTACTCCTTTTAGAAACTGTACTTAAAAAGGAGGGCTTTACCAACATATACAAAGTCACAAATGGAGAAAAAGCTGTTGAAATGACTAAAAAGGTATCACCAGATATAATTATTCTTGATATAATGCTTCCTGATATTGATGGTTTTGAAGTATGTAAAAAGATAAGAGATTTTTCATATGTTCCAATTATATTTTTATCAGCTAAGTCTGAAGACTTTGATAAATATTTTGCTTTTAGAATTGGAGCAGATGATTATGTAACTAAGCCTTTTAGTCCTAAAGAAGTTGCTCTAAGAGTAGTTGCTAATTTAAAAAGAAATACTTATGTAAAAGAAAAAAGCAAATATAATATATTATCCTTTGATGAAATTTCCATTGATATAAACAGAGGTACAGTAACTAAGAATAACAGTGAAATAAGATTAACCCCAACAGAATACAAATTACTTGTTTATATGGCTCAAAATCATGATTATATTTTAAGTAAAAATCTAATATGTCTTAATGTTTGGGGTACAGATTTTGAAGGATATGATAATACTATAATGGTTCATATGAGAAAGCTAAGAACAAAACTAGAAAATGACCCTTCTAATCCTAAAATAATAAAAACGGTTAAGGGAATGGGTTATAAGTTTTCAACGCAAGAATTGGGGAATTAACGTGAAAAAAAAATATACTATATGGAAAACTAATATTAAAATTACAAATACATTTTTAATACTTTATCTTATAATGCTTGTTTTAATAATAGGTATAAATATAAGCATAGCAGGAATAGGTTTAATAAGCTTTCAACATGCTTCTAATTTTAATCCTGAAAAATTTACTAGAAATTTTGAAAAACATATAATACTTAATAACAATACTCTAGCTGTAACAAATGAAGGTAAAACACTATTAAAAAAATCTGATGCATGGCTTCAAATTTTAGATGAAAATTTGAATGAAAAATACTCTATATACAAGCCATCAAATATACCTTCAAATTATACAATGTTTGAACTACTGCATAATCACAAATATGATGTAAATAAGAATACTATATTTATTTATAATGTAAAAAATCAAAATGAAGAAAAAATGTATCTTATAGGCTTTCCTTTAGAAAAAGCTGCAAAACATACTTTGATAGTAAATCCCTCTGAATATTATAAGTTAAAAAATAATTTAATAATCATATTTATTATTGATGTATTAATCATTGTACTTTTAGCTTATATAGTACTTGCTAGAAAATTTGCAGCGCCTATAAACAATATAATAAATGCAGTAGATGCTTTAGCTCATGGAAACTACAGTAAGAAATATGGTGAAACTGGTATTTTTAAGCACGTTTTTTTTAATTTAAACAGCTTAGGTTCTGTTTTAAACAATAGTCTTGAAAAAAGAAAAGAAGTTGAAAAAATAAGAAATGAATGGATTAGTTCAATATCACACGATTTGAAAACACCACTATCTTCTATAAAAGGGTTTGCTGAAATTATGAAAAACAATGATTATAACTTTACAAAAAAAGAAATAATAAATTATTCCAATATCATATACAGCAAATCCATGTACATTCAAACTTTAATTGATGATTTGAATTTAACCAATAAACTGGAAAATAAGCTTATACCTTTAAAATTAACTAAGGTAGATTTAAACAACTTTTTAGTTGAAATAGTTATAGAGATTTTAAATAATCCTAATTACTCTAAGTATGATATTTCTTTTATAAAATATGATGCTGATGTTTTGTTAGACATAGATCAAGACCTAATGAAAAGAGCAATAGTTAATCTCATTGTGAATGCATTAAAGCATAATGATAACACTGTAAAAGTTAAGATATCTCTTACTAAAACAACATGCTTCAATATAAGCATAAAAGATAACGGTAAAGGCATAAACAAAGAAGACTTAACACATATCTTTAATAAATACTACCGAGGAACAAATACATCTTCTTCTATTGAAGGATCAGGGCTAGGAATGGCTATAGCTAAAGATATTATCCAGTCTCATAATGGAGATATTTTAGTTAACAGTACTAAAAATGAAGGCACAGAAGTTGTAATAAAGCTGTATTGACTTATTTTATAAAATCTTCTTCAATATTTTTTTTACAACTTCATCTTCATTTATACAATCTGTGTATATATGCTCATTAAAAATATCATTTTCAAAAGCACTAACACACTCATCTATTCTATCAAATGCCCATCCTTTAGACTCATTTTCTCTTTTTATGAGTCTGTTTTTTATAGTATCTCTTTTCGCAGTAAGACAAAAATGATAAAAATCTTTATCTAAATTCTTTAAATCTTGTATTATAAAGTTAAAATTATCTTGCTTATATATTGTCATTGGGATTATAAGATTTTTATTGTATTGAATCTTTAATCTCTTTGCTGTCTCTACAACAAGCATCTTCCATATTTCTATATCTTGAAAATCATCTGTTTCTTCTTTTTTTAACCTAACTCCCTCTGTAATTTTACGTACCATATATCCAACTTCTTCAGGATCAAAAATAAATGCATTATCTATTTTTTCACAAAGTTTAAAGGCTGTTGTAGTCTTCCCAACTCCAAAAGCTCCATTTAACAGAATTATCAAAATCTTCACACCTCACTATTTTTATAAATAAAACAATACCGAATCAAAAGCATATAAATTCTTCAATCCAGTATTGTTATTATCTAATTTTATATGTGCTAAACCTCTTTTTTAACTTGATCCTTATATTGAAGTTCATACAACTTATAATACATACCTTTTTTAAGAAGCAACTCTTGGTGACTACCCATTTCTCGTATCTTCCCTTTATGCAGAACTATTATTTTATCAGCGTGTTGTATTGTTGATAATCTATGTGCTACGACTAGTGTTGTACGTCCTTTCATGAGCTTTTGCATAGCATCTTGAATCAATAATTCTGTCTCAGTATCAATATTTGCTGTTGCTTCATCTAAAATAAGTATAGCTGGATTAAATACTAAGGTTCTCGCAAAGGAAAGAAGTTGCCTTTGTCCTGCTGAGAAAGTAGCCCCTCTTTCATAAACTTTTTCATCATATTTGTTAGGTAGCTTTTGAATAAAATAATCTGCATTAACATACTTTGCAGCCTTTTGTATTTCCTCAATCGTTATTTCATCATTACGAAGACGAATATTACTCTTTATATCACCTGAAAATAGAAAAACATCTTGAAGCATTTGTCCTACATTGCGTCTAATACTTTCTTTGTCATAATCTCTTACATCTACACCATCCACTAATATCTGACCTTTTTGAATATCATAATAGCGACTTATTAAGTTTAGAATTGATGTCTTACCAGCCCCGGTAGCTCCAACGAAAGCAACCGTTTCTCCAGGATTCACTTTAAATGAAACGTCTCTGAGTACATAGTCATCATTATCATAAGCAAACCATACATTTTTAAATTCTATTTGACCCTTTACTTCATTGAATTTTTTTGATTCTTTAGGATTATTTATTGAATCTTTAGTATCTAATACTCTAAATATTTTTTCAGCGGAAGCCATAGCTGACTGTAACACATTAAATTGCTCCGCAAGCTCTTGAATAGGTTGAAAAAACCTTGTATTGTATTGGAAGAAAATAACTAAAGTACCTATGGTTAATGTTCCTTTCAAAACCATATTACCTCCAATTCCTAATACAAGACATATTCCAGTAATATACATAGCATACATCAATGGTTTATATATGCCAAATAATATTATAGCTTTCAAATTTGAATTTAATAAATTTTTATTAATTTTATCAAATTCTTCATATACTTTTTCTTCCATACCAAATATCTGAATGATTTTCATTCCTTGTATATGTTCAGATAAGAAGGTATTTATTTTTGCTACACGTGTACGTACCATCCTGAAATTCTCTCTTGAATATTTTTTGTAAACAATTGTAATTACTAAAATCACAGGTACGATAGCTAAAACAATTAGTGTTAATTTAACGTTCAAACTAAACATCATTGCAATAATTCCTACTAATATAAAAATATTTTTAATAGAGTTTGCAATAACACTTGTATACATTTCATTGAGTGTTTCAGTATCATTTGTAACTCTAGTCACTAATTTACCAACAGGATTATTGTTAAAATAATTAATTGATAATCCTTCTATATGTGCAAATATTTCATTACGTATATTGTAGATGATTTTCTGCCCTGTTCTTTGAAGCAAAATTGCCTGATAATACGCTGTAATCATACCTACAATTAATAATAATAAATATATTAATACTAAATTTTTAAGTTTATCAAAATCCATTTTTCTAAGAATTTTTATATCTTCCTTGTTTAATAACTCAGCCTTATATGTATTACCATTATATTCCAAAGTCTTGCCTGATATATTTAATCCTTGTTTTGAATTTTTAGCACTTTTTAAAAGTGTTAAATCTTTAGGAGTTAATTCAGTAGTTAAATAGTACTTATCATTTATATAAATAATTGTAGCATAAGAAATATCTTTATTTAACTGCTTTATATCCTTTTCATCATCTTTTAAATCAATGTATTTAAGCCTATAATTTAAAACATCTATATCTCCATCTTCAGTTATAGCAAATGTCTTATCATATTTTTGAAATATTGTATCTATTGCTCCGCCTAATAAAAGAGGTTGAACAAGCTGCATTGCGGTTGCTAAAAGTAATAATAGAACACTAAATGCAATCATATGTCTATAAGGCTTTGCATAACCCATGAGCCTTTTCATAATTGCCGGGTCATAGGATTTGTATTCAATTTCATCATGATTATTCATATTTTCAACACCTCCTACGCCTCATCTTCTAAAGCTTTTTCAAGCTGCTGCTTTCTAACCATATCAGCATATAATCCATCCAAAGCAATTAACTCATCATTTGTTCCTTGTTCAATAATATCCCCTTCATCTATTACCAATATCTTATCAGCTTGCTTAAGTGTAGATATACGATGAGCAATAATGATTGTTGTTTTGCCCATACGTACCTGCTCTAGTTCGCTCAATATTTTTTCTTCTGTCTTTGTATCTACAGCCGAAACCGCATCATCTAAAATCAAAATAGATGGATCCTTTATTAATGCTCTTGCAATGGAAACTCTTTGCTTCTGTCCACCTGATAAAGTAGTTCCTCTTTCTCCTATTATAGTTTCATATTTATCAGGGAAATCTACTATATTGTCATGAACATCTGACATGTTTGCAGCTTTTTCCACTTGACTTTGATTTTTATCCCTTGCTCCAAACAGTATATTGTTCTTAATAGTATTTGAAAATAAATAATTATCTTGAGGCACATAACCTATCTCTCTACGTAAAGTTTTCAATGGAATATCTAAAATATCCACTCCATCAATAAATAAAGTTGATTTTTTAGGATTATAAAGACGAAGTAATAAATTTACAAATGTTGTTTTTCCACTTCCTGTACGTCCAATTATTCCAATTGTTTGACCTTGCTTTATTTCAACTTTAATATCTTTTAAAGCTCCCTTTTGACCATTTGGATAATCAAAAGTAAGATTATCAAATTTTATATTTCCTTTAAGTTTATCAAATTTAACCATGGTATTTGAATCCACAATTTCGGGCTTAACATCTAAGATATTTTGAATTCTTTTTGCTGATGTAAAGCCTTGAGAAAACATGTTGATAGTCATACTAAATGCCATCATAGGCCATACAAGCATTCCAAGATACTGTGTGAAAGCAATAAATTGACCTAATGAAATACTACCTATCATTGTTAAATAACCACCATACCCGATAGTTAGCATTGTACTTAATCCACTAATTAGTGTTATAAATGGATGTAAAAAAGCAAATAGTTTTACAACCTGAATATTTTTAGTAAAGTTATATTTATTTACTTCATCAAATGCATTTCTTTCATTACTCTCTTGAGTAAAGGCTTTTATAACACGTATGCCAGAAATATTTTCTTGTACTTGTTCACTCATTTTAGAGAAAGCTTCTTGTTTTGCTCTAAATCGATTTATCATTACTTTTCCAAACCCAACACCAAATACCGCTATAAATGGTAATGGTATTACGGCTACAAGAGTAAGACTAATTGAAATATCATTAATCATTCTATAGATAACTAATGAAATAAGTATAGTAAAATCAAAAGCAAACAAAAGACCTTGACCTAATGCCATTCTAACTGTATTCAAGTCATTTGTGGCATGAGCCATAAGGTCACCAGTTTTATTTTGATTAAAATATCGTAAGGATAGTTTTTCTAAATGTTTAAAAAAATCGTTACGTAAATGATACTCAATCTTTCTTGCAGTTCCAAAAATAAAATAACGCCAAATGAATCGACCTATAATAATGATAACTGCAATCGATACTAATTTGTAAAGGGACTGATATATATCTTGATTAGTATAAATACCTAATGAAATACCATCAGTCGTAGCACCTATAATAGCAGGAATCTTAACTTGAAAATAATCCACAATGAAAAGTCCTACTACTCCAATTAAGTATAATAAAAAATACTTCTTTATATATGGTTTTATGCATTTTACGACCATTCCATCACCCTTTCTTTTATGAATTTACCTTAATAATTATCTAACCATTATAATTCCAGATTATTCATAGAAAATTGCGAGCTGTGAATCGCTTACTCCTATGAAGAAACTAAATAAGAGATTTATAAATAAGATTACATCTGATTATAAAAAACACCATTAAATGAACCTCATCATATCATTCACAATAACATGAATAATCATGGATAATTCACACATTATTTTTTAACTTTCATTAACTAGAATAATATAGATGGACATCTAAATTAAGGTTTAATTCTTCCAATATAACTATTATAAACTAAAAAATTCTAGATGTCATTTTTTGATTATAAGTTAATCTAATATTTTCACTAAAAACCTGTACTTCAGAATAATGTTACGAAAAAATAATCATTTCCCACTCTACTATTTCGTATGTATATAAATTTCTTGAAATTAAAGGATCTGCTTCTGAAATTTTAATTGCTTCATCTAAATCACTTGCAGCAAAAACAATCATTCCACCTGCTTTCTTTTTAAATCCTCCACCCATGAAAAATCTCTCTTTTGATACTCCTTGAAGATATTTTATATGATCAAGAAAATCTTGTCTATTAACCTGAGCTCCTTCTACTTTGTGATCTATCCTAACGTACAATATATCTCCTTTTTTTATATTTACCACCTCTTACCAGTTATTTATTTTATTATAATTTGTACTATATTAAATTTTTATATTACTCTTTTTCTTTGTTTTCCATTTACATAGATATATCTCTTCAATAATAATAGACGGAATATAAATATTTTATCCGAACATTTGTTCTAAGTCAATACTTATTTTATTATCTCTTCTTTTTTACATATTTAATTATTTTATTGTAAATATATATCTAATATAATATTATTTATAATAAATTAGGTTTTTTTTGACATATTCCAGGTATTTTATGATATAATAAATTTAAGTTTATAATGAAATAAAAGGTAAAGGTGATTTTATGGAATTATTAATAAATTTAGACATAAATATTTTAGCTTTTATTCTACTTATTATTATTTGTACAAACCTTAAAAGAAATAATTCTTGCTTTTTTAGTAAAAATAAACTTTTTATTTTTCTTATTATAATTAATTGCTTGTTAATACTTTTAGGAAGTTTTAAATGGATTATAGAAAATACTAATTTTTTTGCTAATGAAACAGCACATTTTGTTATAAATACTATATATTATATGCTATTTGCCTTTCCTGCATCATTTTTGGGTTTGTACATTGATTATCAGGTACATCAAAGCAAAATAAGAATGAAAAAATTAATTATACCATATTTAATACCAATTATGATTAATTCTATACTTGTTTTAACAAATACTTTTCATAAAGCTCTTTTTTATTTTGACAATAGTAATAATTTAAAATTAGGTAATTTATATACCTTATTTATAGCACTAAGCTATATTATGTTATTGCTATCTTTTGTAAATATATCTTTTAATAGAAATAAAATTGAAAAAAGAAACTTACAATCTTTATTGCTTATTTTATTTCCTCCTATGATATGCTGTATTCTACAAATTATATTTTACAAACTATCTTTAATTTGGTGTGGGATGACTATTTCTACTATATTAATTTTTTTACAATTACGCAATCAAATCATAAATTTAGACTATTTAACAAATGCCTATAATAGACAATATTTAGATTACTATTTAGAAAGTAAAATAAAAAATATAAACCCATCAAAAAGTTTTGCTGGTATAATGATTGATGCAGACAATTTCAAACTTATAAATGATTGTTATGGACATACTGAAGGTGATGAAGCATTAAAAACGATTGTTAAGATAATAAAGGAATGTTTTAAACCATGTGATTTTATTTCTAGATATGCTGGAGATGAATTTGTTATTATTGTAAATTTTAAAAAAGAAGATGATCTAAAAAAAATAATTACTAAAATAAAAAATAAATTGCATAGTTATAATATGCTTAATATTAAACCATATAATTTAAGTGTTAGTGCAGGATATGGAATATATAGATATAACTCAAATATGAAAACAGAAGAATTTATAAAACATATAGATGCTTGTATGTATTTGGAAAAGAAAAGGAAAAAAGAAAGTAGAAATTATTATAAATTTGATATATCTAATAATTCTTAGAAGCTAAAAATTAATCTAAAACATTTAAAACTCACGGCTATACATAATATAGTTATTACCAATAGTCGTGAGTTTTCATTAATATTACAATTCGATAGATGTCCAAACACATTTTGAAGAAAATAAACTTATGTAATTTTATGTTAATCAGTTATCAAGATATCAGAGATTTCATCAACTTTTTCTATATATTTTTTTCTTAATCTATTTTTGTTTATATTTGATTTTATTATTTTTTTAATAATTTCATTGTCAATCATAGCATAATTCTTCATCATGTTAAAACCTTCTGTCGGTAATTCTGCTACAAATACGCTAATCGCATATTCCATACCTTTTTGTAGAATTTTAAAACTTTCATTTCTATAGTCAGTGGGATTTAGATTATTGATATCTTTTAATATTTCTTCACTTATATGAAGACAAAACAATACATTTTCTTTTTTACTCAATATCGGAGGATGTGCAAGTGCGCAGGCAAAAGCGCGTTTTTCTAAAAAATTAGAGTCTTTGTATGAGAAGCTTATTAGTTCTCTGATTACTTGAAAATCTTTTTCTGCAATTCTTTGAAAACTCATTGCAACTGCTTCTCTAATCCTCCATCTAGGGTCATTCATTGAATTTTTTAGTAGACTAAAAATAATAGCACGTTTCTGCTTATCTAAGTATAGATAAATACTCCCAAATGCTTGTAAAGCACAAAAAGGCAGAAACTCTTTTGGATCATTTGTAGGCGCATCACAATTGTTTATACTACTAAAGCTATGTAACATATCCCATAATTCATCATCTATAACTTTACCTTCAAAATAATCTCCAAAAGCCTTTGCAAGTTCTAAATTTGCTCTCCTTCCTGGCAAATTAGAATTTTCAATAAGAAATTCTTGTATTTCACTTAATCTATTATTATCTAAATAGAATTCAACTTTATCTGCTAACTGTTCATATTTACCCATTAAAAAATCTCCTTTTTTAGCTTTCACATTATTATAATATAATTATAATAACTTAAAAAAGAGATTATATCAAAAATAGTTTATGAGTATATTAAGGCTTAACATATTATATTTTTATTTTTATTCATTTAACACATGATATCTATCAATATTAAATCTGATTATATCGCCTTCTTTATAATCGTCTGAATTCACACATATAATAATCAATTTATTGTCAAATTTTACATGTAAATCTGTTTTACTGCCTTACCTAACAGTTTCAAAAATCAAGAGTAAATATTATTTTATTTTTAATATAATCATGCTTATTCACAAAACTACAAAACTATGAGTAGTTTAGTTAATAATTCAGAAATAACTTATTAATAAAAAGTAATAAGTTTTATAATAATTTGCAATATGTATTAATATTGTTTACAATGGTAATAATATGACATTCTTTTAAAAGGAGGTATTTATATGAAAAATAATGTTTTTGTTTTAATTATTCTTATTTTTTTAATTGTATTATGCACAGCAGGATGTAATAATAGTGTAGACAAGAATATTGTAGAAACAGCAAAAAAAGTTGAAATTCTAGATAATAAATTTGCTAGCTGTCTAATTAAGTATGATGATTATTTCAACAGCATAAAACCGTTATTTAGCAGCATTATAAATGAAGAAAAGCATATTGAAAGAAATTTTATAATACCTGTTGAAAATTTGAACAAAGCAGAATATGAAAAAGCATATAATTTTACAGCTGAAAATAATTTTAAGCAATATGATGCACAGGTACATATTTCAGGAGTATATGAATTCAAATCTTTAAAAAATGTTTATATTAAAAAGGTAGTAACACCACGTGATAATGAAAGCATAATACCGTATACCGTAGTAAAAAAATATAATTTTGCTAAAGAAGATGATGAATGGAAAATAATTAGTATAGAAAGAAATTTTCACTATGAAAAACCACTAAGAAATGAAAAAAATATTTTCAGTGAAGAACCTGATGGCAAACCTATAGAATACAAACAGACTATTGATCCTTTTGAGAATTAATTTCTTTTTTATAAGTTAGTAATAAAAGATAGCTTACTCATATGAATTAGTGTAAGCTATCTTTTATTAATTTATCCAATAACTTGATTTGTTAATTATTTATTATATTTCTCTAAGGGTACCCAATAAAAGCTTTATTTCTAATTAATTTCCATTATTTTTTTCTAATATATTTCCCAAATACTCTTCTAGTAGTGGATTTACATGTTTACCATTTTGTCTTACTTCAAAATGTAAATGTGGTGCTGTAGCAGATCCTGTTGAACCTACTTTGGCAATTCCTTCACCTGCCTTAATATTTTGACCTTCTTTTACAAGCAGTTCTTCACAATGAGCATACAGTGTACTTAATCCATTATCATGCGCAACTATTATAGCTTGACCATATGAATCCAATTCCCCAGAATATTGTACCCTCCCACTTTTTACAGCTACGATTAAGTCACCTTTTTTTGCATTTATATCTATACCGGTATGAAATTTTTGCTTTTTGATCTCAGGATGAGTTTTTAATCCATAATCATTTATTACTATATATTTATTTGGAATCGGCCATAACATTTCATTTTTTACATTTTCTCCTTTTAACTGACTAATACTAAAATTAGTTTCACCCTTTGCATTTGTTAATAACATCCCACCCATTAAACATACTGTTACAATTGATATTGTTACTATTTTAAATGTCCTTTTTTTAAACTTCGTAATCATTATTATCCTCCTTTTCAAATTAGATTTGTATCCTAGCATTCCAACAACCCCTAAAGGCTTAACAACCTTGTTATTAACTTTTTTAAGTAAATTAAGTATAGTGTTTCCATATTCAATCAATTCATCATTTTTTATGTAAGATAACACCAAAGCATCACATGCTATCTCACAATCAAATTTCATACTATTTAAACCAAACCACACTATTGGGTTAAACCAATTTAGTGCTTTGCAAATAGTTACTAAACAGAATACAACCACATCTTTTCTCTTATAGTGAGAAAGCTCATGTAAAAAAACATATTTAAGCTCATTTTCATCAAGTAACTCAGTAATATTTAATGGCAATAATATTTTCGGTCGTATCACACCATATATAGCAGGAGTACTTATCATATCTGTCATAATAATAGGTATATCTCTATTTATATGCATCTTTTCTAGACAAGCATTATATGTAGCTATTATATTTCTATCTTTCAAAATGCTACACTTGTTTAAGTTTTTTCTGAATATCACATCATTAACTATCGCAAATAATACTATACCAATAGCAACTAATCCCCAAATACATACTAATTTAAAACATAAATTAGTTAAGTTGATTGAATTAATTTCGTTAAAATTAAATCCAAACCTATTTATATCTAATTCAGTTATATTGCTATTAATTAACTCTACAGTATTATGTGAATTATTTTGAACTATATCACCAATTGCACTTATATTACTATATAAAATATGCAGTAAATTATAAATGCTAAATGAGGTCTTTGGAGCAAAAGGTATAATTAATTTTGCTAAAAGTAGAAACCAAATGTTGTAGTTCAAATTAGCTCCGATTCTATCTTTTAATATGAATTTGAAAGAGATTATAACTATAATTATTACACTTGCTTTGATAGATGTATCTAACAACCAATTTAATATACTATTATAACCCATATTACTCCCTCTCTTTATTTTTTCTATTATCTAGTATGTTTTTTAATTCGTCTATTTCTTTGTCAGACAAATCCTCTATTTCTAGAAAATTAGCTATCATAAGCTTTAATGCTCCACCAAATTTATTTTGTAGAAATGATTTACTCTCTGCTCTTATGCATTCTTCCTTTGATAATAATGGATAATAATAGTAAGTCCTATTCTTTTTCTCATAGCTTACTATATTTTTTTTCACCAATCTACTTAATAATGTCTTGACTGTAGTTGGTCTCCAATTAATATTTACAGGTAAGTTATCCATAATTTCACTAGAAGTATGTGGTGGATCGTTCCAAACAATTTGCATAATTATCCACTCAGAATCAGTAATCTTCGGTAATTGATTCATTTTTTCACCTCCTATAACTACATTTGTAGTTTTTGACTCTATAAATAGTCTACACTTGTAGACATGAAATTGCAATACTTTTTTTAATTATTTTACTTACCTAGATTATGTTGCTGATATCTAAACAAACATAAATAATAAAAATAGTACAAATAAAAGAAATATCATTTATTTGTACTATTTTTAATTTTAAAATCTATTTAATTACTTATAGTTAATAATTTATATTTTCTAAGTTTATAAAAATCTAAAGACAATACTTTTTACAAGTTTAACATCTATTTAGCCACCTTGCTATTTGTTTTATAACAACATTTGCATAAGGCTTTAAAAATCAAAATTATTTCTCCACTGTTTTTAAAAAATATACGGGTATGACACCTAAAAAGTATATTAAATCAGTTAAAGAGCATTAATATAAAACTTTTAGATAAAACTATTTATATAACCTAACAAAAATATTAAAAATTATTATACAAATGACTATTATTTATTTATAATTAATATAGGAGCAACGAACAACTGTATAGTTTTTGAGAGGAGGTATATATGGGAAAAGAATTGTCAGAAATGACACTTGAAGAATTATGGGAATTATTCCCCATCATCTTAAAAGAACATAATACTGATTATAAAAATTGGTATGAAATTGAAAAACAAAGACTTTTGAGTTTTATTGATAAAAAAAGTATCATACGCATTAATCATATAGGAAGTAGTGCTGTTAAAGGATTGATTTCTAAGCCGACAGTTGATATTTTATTGGAAGTAGATAACAAGAGCAATATTGAACAATTGAAAGATACACTACTGAATAATGGTTGGCTATTGATGTCATCTCAAAAAAAACCATATATGAGTATGGCATTTAATAAAGGCTATACAAAAGAAGGATTTGCAGAAAAAGTATATCACTTGCATGTTCGATATTATGATGACTGGAATGAATTATATTTTAGAGACTATCTTATACAGCATGAAGAAGTCGCTAACGAATATGGTAAACTTAAATTAAGACTACTAGAAAAGTATGAGCATAACCGAGATGGATATACAGATGCTAAATCTGATTTCATTTTGAAATACACAAAAAAAGCAAAAGAAGAATATGGTGATAAATATAGCCCAAGACATTTATAAATTTAAATATACACGATAAAAAACACTCTTATTTCAAGAAGGAGTGTTTTTACGTCCATTATTATAAGGAAACAAACTTGTCATATATGCTATTATGTTATATTAAACCATAACTCTCTTTTTCTTTTAATACCAGTTTTCGGATTGCATTTGCTACACCATTATCATTGTTTGCTTCAGTCACATAATCAGCAACTTTCTTAGCTTCATCGATAGCATTACCCATAGCAATTCCTAATCCTGCATATTTAATCATACTGATATCATTGTCACTATCTCCAACTGCTATAATTTTCTCTTTATCAATTCCAAGATATTCTGCTAATTTCTTTACTCCAAATCCCTTGCTAGCACCTTTATTTGTTACATCTAGAAAACAATCTGAAGACTTGTACACTTCTAAATTACCTTCTTTTAATAATTTTTTTCTAACTTCACTTACTGCATTGGAATTATCAGAAAAAACTACTATCTTATATATTTTAGGGTCTTCTTTAAGGCTTTTTTTCATATCCTTAACATTTACAATTTCAATTTTTTCTTTTTCTTTCAAATTTTTATTTATTTCTTCATAGAACTCAAGAAGGAATCCTTGCTTTTCAATAAAAATCTTATTTTCACTATACAAATAACAATCAACATCAAATTCCTTACAAATATCTATTGTATTAATGCATTGTTCTACTGGAATATTATTAGAATAAATAATCCTGTTATTATGCAAATATTTAATAATTCCTCCATTATAGGCTATAATAGGTACGTCGATATTTAACTCCCTAGCATACGCTATAATAGCGGGATAAGTTCTACCTGTAGCAATGGTAACTACTACTCCCTTTTCTTTCAATTCTTCAATAACCATTTTATTTTCCTGTGATATTTTTAAATCACTATTTAATAAAGTTCCATCCATATCTAGTGCTAATAATTTATGTTTCATGCTATACCTCCTAGTAAGAATAATAATATTAAAGCACTCACCATACAGTAAGTGCATTTTAACATGTTTAAGTACTATTTACTTATAATATCTTTAGATTGCAATTGAATATATCTAGGGAGTCCATTCTCAATATTAATATTTGGACTACCAATTATCAAAGGTGTAATATACTCATATGCTTCTTTTGTAACATTGTTTTTATCTGCTGTAATCCATTCATCTGGAAAATACTTTATTTTATTTGCAACTTCTGATGCGTTTATTCTAAAAGTTTCTATTTTATAAGGATTATTTTGAACTCTTTTAATTCCTACCATAAATCCTGTATGACCTTCTATAGAATATTTTACAGCATTTTCTCCAACTAAACAAGCCTCTTGCAAATCAGTATTTGATACACAGTGCATACCACAACGCTGAGATACTCCCAATTCCAAGACTTTTACCCTGTTAGTTATTTTATTTTCAATTATCAAACTCTTTAAGAAATTTCCAACTCCTCCTAGTTGTGCATGAGAAAATGTATCATGTTTATTGCTTAATTTCACAGAAGATAAATAATTTCCATCTTTATCTTTAAGACCTTCTGATGCCACTATATATACTTTATTATTTGTTTCAAATTTATTTGTAACATCTTTTAAGAATTGCTCTTGGGAAAATTCAACCTCTGGTAAATAAATGAAATCAGCTACTGCTTTTCCATTTATTTTAGCAAGTGCCGCGCTAGCAGCTAGCCAGCCTGTATCTCTACCCATAGTTTCTGTAATAAAAATACCATTATTTATATAAACACTAGAATCTAAATAAGTCTCTAATACTGTTGAAGCAATATATTTAGCGGCGCTTCCAAAACCCGGTGTGTGGTCTGTATAATATAGATCATTATCTATCGTTTTAGGGATACCGATTATTTGCTTATTAATACCCTTTATCTTTGCATACTCGCTAAGCTTACTTACCGTATCCATAGAGTCATTACCACCAATATAGAAAAAAGTTTGAATATCTAAATCATCTAAAATATTAAATAATTCCTTATAATTTTCTTCACAAGTATTATAATCCTTCATCTTAAATCTGCAAGAACCCAATCCTGCTGAAGGTGTGTATTTTAAATTTTCTATATCTGACTCTTCTAATTTTGATAGATTTATTATTTTATTATTTAAAATCCCTTCAATTCCATTAATGCCACCATAAACATTATCATAATATTGTGCTTTCATATTTCCTTTTATAACTCCAACAATACTTGAATTTATAACAGCTGTTGGGCCTCCTGATTGTGCAACAAGGCAGTTTTTCATCTTATCTCTCCTATCTAAATAATCCTTTAATATTTATGCTCTTTATGTAATTTTTCATTACGTATAATTTCATTACGTTGTACTAATACCTGATATAAAACAAAATTCCCTCCTTTTAATTCATTATAATTTTAATATTTTTTATGTTAAAATTGCAAGTTAAACTTTCTGATTAAACTTTTTTATGATTAATAGATTTATACTAACATTATATCTTAATTATAATAGTAAATACTTAATATTATCAACAATTTTGATTCACAATTAATTTCATGCAATATAGGAAAGTTTTATGAATTTATACAACAAATTACTATCGCCTTTCTATGTATACATTTATATTAAATCTAAAATATCTTTCGGTTCTTTTAATTCATATTTAGCATTTATGCCTTCTTTTGTTTTTGCTCCCCATAATGCTAAAGCAAAATCTACTCCTGAATCCTTAGCACACTTAAAGTCATACACTGAATCACCAATATATATTGCATCATCTTTTTTTATACCCGATTTATTTAAGAAAGCTAACAATGGTTCTCCATGTGGTTTATGCTTTATAGTATCATCAGCACATATTATTATATCAATATCATTATGTAAATTTAAAGGTTCAATGTCATTGTTGAATTCTTCTATCAATCTTGATGTTACCACTCCTGTTAACACACCTTTATTTTTAATTTGAGATAAAACAGCTTTTATATCTTTATAAGGTTTTATCAAATGATTAAGCTCTTTACAATATCTTATCCATCTATCTAAAACCTCTTTAGTTACTTCTATATCCATTCTTTCCAAAGCTTTTTCAGATGTTATCCCTAGACAAAAAAACAATTCTTCATCTTTCATATCTACATTTTTATATTCTTTTACTATCCTTTTAAAGGAAGCTATAATATTCTCCTCGGAATTTACTAATGTTCCGTCCACATCAAAAATTATGCATTTATACATTGAATTCCTCTCTTTCGTTAATTTTGTTTTATACTTTAGTTAACAAACCATGTTATTCAACATATTAATTCTAATATGTATGATCATAAGAAGCAATAGGTTTATTTCATTTCTATAAAACTTGTTAGTTAGTTGCAACCTTGTAATTTTGAAGGAAATTAGAAAAATATGTAGAATATATAAATCTATTATGAAATAAAATCCAAATAACAATATAGGAGAAATTTTTATGTTTAAAGGTAATAGAATTATCTTGAGAGAATATAAAAAAGATGACCTAGAGTATCTTTTAAAAATTATGAACGAAGAGGAATACAAGAAATACGTAGTTTCAAGAATACCATATCCTAATACATTTAGTGATGTAGAAGAAGATTTTAAAAAAATATCAGGTAATAAAGACTATTATGATTTTGCAATAGAATCCATTGATGAAGGAAAATACATTGGTGAATGTGGTATAAAATCAGTAGATTGGAAAAATAGGAAGACAGAAATTTATATTTTTCTAGGCAAAGACTATGTAGAAAAGGGTTATGGAACTGATGCTATGAAAGTATTACTCAGTTTTATATTTAATGAAATGAATTTGCATAAAGTAAAATTAACAGTATTTTCGTTTAATACTAGAGCTATTAAATGTTATGAAAAATGCGGTTTTAGAATAGAAGGTACTCTGAAAAGTGAATTATATAAAGGTGGAAACTATCATGATTTAATTATAATGGGAATTTTGAAAGAAGAATATATTAATCATAATAATTCTTAATTTAACCCTGATTATTCATATAACTCCCCATAGTGTCTGTATAATTTTGAATTATGAGCAGAGAACTAAAATCTGTGATTATATGTGAATCGCTTATTCATTCGAAGAATGAGGTTCATTAATAAAAGATATTCAATTTTCTATGAATAATCTGGATTTAATGAGAATTAAGTATATATATCCATAGTGAAAAAAACAGGAGGTAACAATGAAAAAAACAAAGAAAATTTCACGTATTTTATTTTGGACAGGCATCACAGCTGTTATTATAGCAGTTTTGTTTATTTTGTATGCACTTAATCATCCAGAAAGTTCTTTCTCATGGGGTATAAACATCACCTATTTCATCTATGTAGTATATATTGTGCTGACAATCTCGTTGTTTGTCTTGTCTAATGTATTTAATAAGAAAGACAAGCAACATCTAAACAATTGATTTTCGACACTATATAAACCATTGCCCAATGAATAAATCCACATACTTAATCTCTCAGAGTATGTGGATTTAATATTTTTAGTATTTTGAATTATTTCGAAATGTAATCATTCTTGCTATTTCATAAAACCTATCATATGAGTATTCAAAAAATTGTTTAAAAGTTTGGCAGTAATAATTTAATGGCAAGCTATCATATCCTGTAATACTTCTGTATCTTCGGCATCCACCTCTACAAAGCTTAAACCACTTACATTCCTTACATTCTGAGCTTATGCTAAATGAAGCTTCTATAAAGGATTTAGCAGTATTAGTATTTATAAAATCTTCAAAATTATTATCACTAATACTTCCCAAACAATAATCATCTGTAACATAAAAATCACAAGAATATACACTGCCATCTGCTTCTATAACATTTTGTACAGTACACATTCCTCTCATATCACATGCCTCTGTTTCATGTCCTAATAAAATTCCTAAGATATTATCAAAGTATCGTACACTTTTGAAGTCATCTTTCACAGCGTCACTATACCATAAATCAAAAAATTCTTTCAAAAATTTCAAGTATTTTTCAGGTGTTAAAGAGTATTCTTCCGTTCCCGTTTGTTTAAATAATGGGTCTAAGCATGGAATAAATTGAAGATATCTCATGTTATTTTTCTTAAAGAAGTTATATATTTTATTGACATGTCTAGATGAATTAGCTGTAACTACAAACAATATATTATAATCGACTTTGTACTCTTTTAATAGATTTATAGCTTCTATAACCTTTTTAAATGATCCTATTCCTTCCCTATCTATTCTATTCAAATCATTTATATCTCTAGGTCCATCCAAAGATATTCCAACTAGAAAGTTATTCTTTGATAAAAATTCTGCCCATTGTTTATCTATCATTGTACCATTAGTTTGTATTGTATTTGTTATTTTTATATTTTTATTGTTATACTGATTTTGAAGTTTTATCAAATGTTTATAAAAATCTAGCCCTGCTAAAGTTGGTTCTCCTCCTTGAAATGCAAAATTACATGCTCCATCAGCATATTCTAATGCTTTCTTTACTATAATTTCCAATATATCTTCTTTCATTATACCATAGGAGGCAATTTCTCTATTCTCTGCAATTGAATTGTAAAAGCAGTACTTACATTTTAAATTGCAATTACTTGAAGCAGGTTTTATTAACAAATTTAATGGCGGCATAATATTTCCTCTCTCATTTATCTGCGTCTTTCTTTTTGGGCTGGTACATAATCTGCTGTCTCTACCATAAACTTTAATACTCTTTCTTTAAATGTATTTATTATATCTTTATATGCTTTATCATAGATAATATTTTCTAGTTCATATGGATCTTTTTCTAAATCATAAAATTCGTCATGTTCTTCTAATCTATAAACATATTTATACTTTTTATTTCTTATCATAACTGCTTTTTTATGCTCAGGACCACTACTTGCTTGTACACTAAGTCTAGGCCAATAAAGTGATGTTTCTTTGTGTCCTAATTCCATGCATTGTGGTTCACCATCTATTCTTCCACCTTCACAAAACACATAGTCCTTGTGTTTATCTTCTCCTCTTAAGACTTGTAGCAGTGATTTGCCGTAATGATTATATTCTAGAGTAATACCTGCTATTTCAGCTACAGTTGCAGGAATATCAAGAAGCTCAGCTAAAGCATCTGTTATTCTTGGTTTTACCTCAATTCCTTTAGGCGGTTTTATTATCAAGGGTACGTTCGTTAAGCAATCTTCAAATGTATTTTGAGTCTTTTCTACTAATCCATAATCCCCAGTAAAATCACCGTGATCACTGAATATAAATATAGCTGTATCATCATAAATGCCTGCATTTTTCAATGCATTAACTATTAAACCAAATTGATAATCAACTCTCAAGCACATAGCAAGATAAGTAGCTTTTAGCTCCCTAAAATCTTCGGGTGTAAATTCATGTAACCTTTGTCTTTCATATATACCTTTTAATATACTCGGTTTTAACGACCAATCATCAAAACTCTCTACCAAATTCATCTTACTTCTATCTATCATGCTGTAAAAAGGCTCTTCTACAGCATAAGGTGGATGCGGATAAAGAAGTGGTAAATACATGCACAGCGGTTTATCTTCTTTATAATTCTTTATCTTATCTACTAACGCATTGACATAAGCCCAATCGTGCTTTATAAATGAGCTGTCATCTATATTACTTTTACCTGCATAAAATGAATAATAATTCTTACCTTTATACTCACCTCTAAAGCTGTCCTGCCAGCTATGGTCTGATTCTACTTTAGCAGGGTCAAAATCAGTCGGTATGAATTTTTCATCACAATATGGTGTTATATCTTTATCTGCTGATATTAAATCATTTTTTCCTCCCCACCAAACATGATATCCATTATCCTTTAATATTTTTAATAATACTGGTTCATCATTTTGCATCATATAATGCATTGTACGATGTCCTCTTACATGTGGATACCAACCACTCATAAAACTACATCTGCTTGGTGTACAAACAGGATTTTGGCAAAATGCATTATTAAAAGATACTCCTTCATTTGTTAATTCATCCATATTTGGAGTTAATGAAGCCTCATTGCCTAAGTGATGAAGTGAATCCGCTCTCATTTGATCAGGGTTAAATATTAAGATGTGTGGCTTTTTTTTCATAGAAGTACCTCCAATCCACTAGAACCTAACATTTTTTAGTTTGTTTTTTACTTTTATATATCTTTTAACTCCAAAAACTAATACAATAAAGCCAAATGGTATAAAAGCATAACCCATTTTGTAAATAATCGGATTGTCAAAAAGCTTTATAAAACCTACTCCAGCTGCTATTATACTTATTGAAGTTCTTACATACGCTAAAAATGTTCTTTCATTTGCCAGTATAGTTCTATCTGTAGCTAAAAAATCTCTAAGTATCATTTTCTCTTTTTGATCATCATATACATTACTCATTAAAGTAGCTCCTTTTATCTTATAAAAATAGGCGAAGACCATGCCATATGCCCATTTTTTTCATAAACTCGAACTCTATAATTATCACAATCTGTTTTTTTAGCTCCTATTTCATATTTAAAGCTAGCTCTATAGCCATCTTCTACAATCCCTTGATACACTTTAAATTTATAAGCATTATGCCAAAACGGATCATCACGATAATATGATGTAAAACCCCATCTTTCTTTTGTTAATTGCTCTATATCATCTCTTAAATGAAATAATTGTGATCCTTCTATTACTTCTCTAACTACTAAATCATATATTTTACCATCAACTTTTAAGTTCATTATTGACTCTAAAGGAGCTTCTACCTCGAAGATTAAAGCTTCATTTTCAACAGGGGATGGACCCATCCATTTACCTGTAGCTGATGATTTATATGTTGTTAGTGTAAAATCACATCTGTCATCTTCTACGTTATTTATTTCTTGTCCAAAATTAGTAAAACATTTTTCAATAGATAATATTTTACCATCTACTTTCAGACTTGCCTGCCAGATTTTCTTTTCAATGTCTTCATAAACTCTTCTGTCCGGTCCCCATCCAAATTCAACTTTAAACTTAAACCTTACATTTTCTTTTAACTCTTTTTCTTCCCATTTACCTGAGTGAGTATATACATGAAGTAGTACATTATTTCTCAATAGCTCTATTCTATCAATAGCATGAGAGCCTTCTGCATTGACTACTGCTTCTAATTTTTCACTGCTGTCAACATTTTCGATAACACTACCCATTACATAGTCATTTATTTTGAAATCCAGTTTAATTCTATCTCCTGTTACTCCATAAACTCTACGATTTAAGAATGCATCCCATATAGCTTCTTTTGTACACTGTTCACTAAGGCAAGCCATTAATCCATGACCATATACTGCTGGTGCACTATGGTTATCTCCTGATGCAATAATTCCAAATATATTGTTTTTATTTAATCCATCTTCTACTGTGCATCCTGATGTCCTTGGTCCCATATGAATATGTCTAGCCATATGAACAGATGTAACATCACTCTCTGAACTACCGTGAGATGAATATATTTCTACAAACGGTGAGTAAGCTTCATTATGTGTACTCCAATTCTTGCCCCTTTTACCCAATTCATAGGCAAGATGATGCGGTATTGCAATAGCTCTGTCAAGAGGCAGCAATTTTATCAACTCTTCGTACCTTAGAGGACGGTGTGTATTTTGGTCGTTGTCGAGATAATACACATTATGATCTCCGTCTAGTCCACTTCCTTGCCATTCAAAGCCCATAAACATTGGATATCCCTCTTTATTCTTTTCTATAACGAACTCTCTAAGTTGTTCCCAATCTTTATTTACAACTTCTTCAGGGTAAATATCTTCAACTCCTAAACCTGTTTCATCTTTTCTCATATAATATGGATAATAGGCTATCGGCCAAAAATCAAGAAGTTTTTTAGCATGTTCAAACCACTTTTCTAAATCTTTCATTTGATTAGAATGAATATTTGAATGCATATCTGTCCAATATATATTGTATTTATTCATATAACCTCACTCCCTTTCATATGTCTCTTTACTTCATCTTTGGAAGTATCCTAGCATCTAATGGTATTTTAAATCTCTCTTCTTCATCAGGCATCAAAGCTTGTCCCCATTTTTTCATTATCTTATGATTTTTACATCTGTTTATGTGTTTCTCTAAAATATATTCAGGGTTCCAACCTTTTAATATTTTTGATTTTAATTCTGTTGCTACATCTTCATTCTCACAAATTATATTTCTCAATTCATACGGATCATTATTGATGTCAAATAATAAATCTTCATCATCATAACCTGAAAAATGAATATATTTATAAGCATCTTGATAAATCATTCTTCCAACAAAATGCGTATTGTCGTCTTTAGATAAAACATGTTCACAAAAAATATTTCTATCAATATCATCTTTTGATGTAGTCAATTCTTTAACTAAACTTTTTCCATCAGGATTAGGCAAAAACTCTGCTCCTGCAAGTTCTATAACTGTTGGAGCTACATCCATTATACTAACTGCCCCTTGTTTTATAATATTTTCATTTATCCCATCACCTGCTATAATTAATGGTATCCTTGATGAATCTTCGTAAAACGTCTGTTTTCCAAATAGATTTCTTTCTCCCAGCTGATCTCCATGATCAGACATATATATATAAACACCTTTCCTATCATTTGAATTAAGATAATTGTCCCACGCTTTTTTTACAATACCAACTTGTCTGTCCATGTTTTCAACCATTCCATAATATGAAGCTCTAACTCCTTTTAAGTCATCTATAGAGATATCTTTTTCCATGTGTTTAAATGCACTGTGCTTAGAATTTGTTTCAATTTCCCAAGTCTTTGGTAAAGGTAATTTTTCTTTATATTTTTTATATAATTTTTCTGGTGCTACATAAGAAAAGTGTGGTGCATAAGTACCAACAACAATACACTGTGGTTTTTCATGTTCTTCATTTAAATAATCTACAGCAGCTTTAATAACTGCTTTGTCATATTCTAATACTGGAGAATTACCTCCTCCTATAACGTTTAAACATCCCTTCATATTAGTTGTTCCAATAAACGGTCCCATATCTGTTCTGTTTTTTCCACCTGTACCCCAATAAAGCGTAGTAATATCTCCCATAATTCGTTTAGTAAATCCATGTCTTTGATTTACTCCTTTAAAATGCATACGACCACAAAGTACTGTTTCATAGCCGCTAGCTGCTAATGAATGAAGGAATGTTGCTTGATCGTCGTATATAGTTTCTTCATTATTAAAAACATTTAGCTTTGAAGGTAACTGCCCTGTTAAAAATGACATCCTCGCCGGTACACATAATGGACATGATGTATAAGCTCTATTAAAACTTGTACCTTCAGATGCTAAACTGTCTAAATTAGGAGTATTAACATCTTTATTGTTAATACCTATTACATTTGGGGTATGCTGATCTGTCAAAAATATTAAAATATCTTTTTTACTCATAACATCACCTTATTTTTTAAGTTTTTAACCCTGATTATTCGTATAACTCCCGATAATATGTTGTAGGTTTCTGAATTAGAAGATTTCAGTGAATTTGAAGGCATACCGAGTTGGTATGTCGAGAATTTAATGGACATCTTCTAATCAGAAGGATCCTTATTAATGTATCTCCTATTCCGTTCCTTCATAGGAGTAAGTGATTTACACCAAATCAAGATTTGGGTTCACTACTCACAATTTTCTATGAATAATCTGGGTTTAACACTTCCTATACTTTCTTTTCCTGCATTTATAGCAATTTCAGTTAATTCTCTTATACCAACACTTTCTCTCCTTGACAGTACTTCTAAAAGCATAGAAATATTTGTACCATATACAAAACTTACATCTTCTCTTTCTCCAAGTGCCATAACAGAAGCATTCATAGGTGTTCCGCCAAACACATCAAGTAAAACAATACACCCATCACTTGTATTTATTGTTTTGATTTTATCTAATATTTTATTTTTTAAAATTTCTAACCCTTCTCCATGAACAAATGAAACAGCTTCAATGTTTTCTACTTCTCCATATATCATCTTTGAAGTATCAATTAAAGCCTTTGCATATTCATTATGAGCTACAATTAATATACCAATCATAATAATCATGTCCTCCTACTTGAAATTTATAAAGACTAAAGGGGCTATCCCAAGCTTCAATATTGAGTTAGTCCCTTTAAGTCATTAATTACATTACATAATGCCTACTGCTACCATAACAGAAACAAAAGCTAGAAGTGATAATATAACTTTATTAACTGACCAACCTTTTTTATCTATTAAGTAATAAACTAAAAGAACTAGTACAAGTGGTAGTAATTTAGGCATAATCTTATCAAAAATAGATTGTAATGATATAGACATTTCGCCTGATTCATAAATAAAACGTACTGGTACTTTTACGAAACTTGCACTAACACCACCTATAGTAATTAATCCAACAATATTCAATGCTTGTGTTACTTTAGAACTTAAGCCTTCTTGTAATATACTCTTTGCAGCTCCGATACCTAATTTATAACCTTTCATAAATAACCAATAACGCATTGCAATCATTGAACCTAACCAAACTACAATGTAGAAAATAGCACCAAGTGGCGAACCACCATCTGATAAACCTAAAGCTATACTCAACAATATTGGCATATAAGTACCAATAATAATCGAATCACCAAGTCCTGCAAAAGGTCCCATAAGAGCATTTTTAGTACTTACTATTAAATCCTCAGAGATGGGCTGTCCATTTGCCCTTTGTTCCTCTAATGCTATTGTAATACCAGGTATAATTGATCCTAAATTAGGTTCTGTATTAAAGAACTGCATATGTCTGACTAATGCTTTTTGGTATTCCTCTGGATCTTTATATAACAACTTAAGAATTGGTACCATCATATGAGTAAATGCTAATCCCATCATACGTTCAAAGTTCTGCGCACAATGCGAGAAGAATATAAATCTAAAACAAGCTTTTTGTACTTCTTTTTTTGGCAATTTGATTTTACTGCTATTTTTTGCATTATCCATATTATGCAGCCTCCTTTCTATACATAACATCTAATACTGCTACGAAACTTGCTAAAATCGCTAGAGATAGAATAGTAATATTTAAAGATGCTACAACAACAAAACCTGCTAAGAAAAATACAATCATCTTCTTATCGTTTAATGTTTGTCTTAATAATAATGCAAAACCTATTGCAGGTAACATTCTACCAAGAACTATAAATATATTACCTATAAGTTCAGGCATTGCAGTAGTTAGTTTTTGAGCTGCTGGCGCTCCAAAGTAACAAGCTAAAAATATAACTGTAAAACGAATTAAAAATGTTGGAACTGTACCTAGTATATTGGTACGCATGATAGCTTCACCATTTCCCTGCTCAGCATATTTATCTGCCTTATGTACAAATGATGCATTAAATGACATAAGGAAGTTAAATACAACTATTCCAAGGAAACTTAGTGGAACAGCTAATGTAACAGCATATTCTGGTCCTCCACCACTAACAAGCGCTAAAGGTATACCTATATACGCTGCAAAGTTAATATCTGCTGGTAAAGAACCTCCTGGAGTAACAAGACCTATATACATTGCTTGTACAGCTGCTCCTGCTAAAATACCAGCTTTTACATCACCTAAAATAATTCCGATTATAAGACCTGCAACTAATGGTCTACCAATAGTATTCCATCCACCTGTAACTCCAAAAAACCAAGGTGTTCTTTTAGCACCTAAATAACCAAATAGTCCTATAAGTACCGCTTGCCATAAAGACATAAAACCATCCTCTCTTTTAAATTATTTTTATAATATCGTCCCAAGTAAGCTTTTCAGCATCAGGAACGGTTTGGACAAAAATATCAATACCTTTTTCATTAATTCTCTTTAGTGCTTCTATTTCATCATCTAAAAGATAACAGAATGAAGCTAATTTAGTTGTATGAGGTTTATTGCTCATTGGTCCAATATTATATCCTAAATCTGAAACAAATCCTGCTTCTATTACCTTTTCCATAACTCTTGGAGAGCGACTAAGTATTAATGTATTGTCCTGCTTACCTTCAACCTTAGTCTTTATACCATCTGCATCACTTAGTTTAGAAATATACAGCTTTACTCCAGCTGGACATGCTAGTTCAAATATACTGGATAACATTGGGTCATTTGCAATTTCATCATCAAAAATAACTATTGCTTTAACATTAAGACTGCTAACCCATCTAACCATTACTTGACCGTGAATCAATCTATCATCTGTTCTCATTAGTTTTACTTTCATTAATTGAACCTCCTTTATTTTTTCATGCTATATATTATTGCAAAACCTATGCCAAAACACTAGATTAAATAAACACGTTTTCCTGTGTTGTTATTTTAAAAAACAAAACACTATATACTTTTTATAAAACACTATAAAGTTTTAGTGTTTTATATTGTAAAACTAAACAAACAGTTTTATAATAATACATAAATACTAATGAAGAAAGAAGATGAAAATCATGTTAAGAAAAGACAAGGTTTTAAATTCACTTATAGAAGCATGTGATAAACTTGTTAACATAAAAACAGAGAATTTCAATACTTTCGGCTTCACAGCAAACGAGATAGCTGAAATACTAGGTATATCTAGAGCTAATGCAAGTAATGATTTAAATACCTTATTTAAAGAAAACAAAGCAATCAAAATACAAGGTCGTCCTGTAAAATTTTTAGATTCTCGTTGGTATTATGATGAAAATAAAAATATTAAACTTGATGAAAGCAAAATACTTAATGAAAAAACAGCTTCTAATGATCCTTTTGATACTTTAGTAGGTTCTGGTGGAAGCTTAAAAAGTTTATGTGAGCTGGCAAAGGCTGCTATACTCTATCCTCCAAACGGTCTTCATACTTTGATTTTAGGAGAATCTGGAACAGGCAAAAGCCTTATAGCAAGTTTAATGCACAAATTCGCTATTTTTACAAAAAAATATTCATCAAACACACCTTTTGTAGTTTTGAATTGTGCAGATTATTCTAATAATCCTCATTTATTAGTTTCTCTATTATTTGGTCATATAAAGGGTGCATTTACAGGTGCAGAAACTACAAAAGAAGGCTTGATAAATCAAGCTGAAAATGGCATTTTATTTCTAGATGAAATACACAGGCTACCTCCTGCTGGACAAGAAATGCTCTTTTCTATTATTGATAAAGGAGTATACAGGAAAGTTGGAAGTGAAAATGAAGAAGACATACACAATGTTTTAATTATAGGAGCAACTACAGAAGACCCTGAAAAAAACTTATTAACAACCTTTTTAAGAAGAATACCTATCATATTGAATGTTCCTTCTTTGAATGACAGACCTATCAAGGAACGTATTGAATTAATTAAAGTTTTATTTACTATAGAAGCTAATAAATTAAATATTCCTATACAAATCACTGCTCCTGTTATAAAAATATTACTAACTAGAATTAAAGAGGGTAACATTGGAAAATTAAAAAGTATTATTCAATATTCATGTGCAAAAGCTTTTTTAAATCACACTATACTAAACGAAAAAGATTTGCTGGTTACACAGCAATGTTTACCTGAAGATATACGACTAACTGTATATACTGAACAAAATCATAAAATTAAAACAGCCAAGCTCTATGTTCTCCCTGATAAAATCAATGCTCCTTCTGTTAAGACAAAATTAACACCTTCTAAATGGTATAAAAAATTAGATGATGATATTAGAGAACTAATGAGCTTAGGTTATACAAAAGATCAAGCAATTTTGACATTAGGAGAAAAACTAGACTTAAACTTCAATTATAATTCGGCTCAGATATATAAACAGCAATTTAAGAAACTATATTCAATTGTTCCAAAGGATGTTATTAATATAATTGAACGCCTTCTTAGAATCATTAAGGAAGAAAGCAACATAACAATTACACCTCAGATGATAAGTGCTTTAAGCTTATTTATAGGTCAGATATTAAATCACTCTGAAAGCGAAAGTAAACATTTGGACTTTAACTATAATATAAATAATATAACTAAGGAAGAAAATTTATTGGCTATGAGACTTACTGATGAAATTGCTAAAGTTACTGGACTCAGAATTCCTAAAGCTGAGACAAGTTTTTTGTCAAGTTTATTTCATTCAGTTAATATTTTAGAAAAAACGAACAATCGTATTCCTATTATCATATTAGCACATGGAGAAAACTCGGCTACCAGCATTTCAAATGTTGTAAATAATATATTTGGTGAAAAAGTAACCTACGGTTTTAATCTACTATTGGATGAAAATTTTAATGAGTTTTTTAATAATGTAGCTAGATTTTGTATTAGAATAAACCAAGAAAATGGTATATTATTTTTAGTTGACATGGGTTCACTAGTTAACGTTGGCAAGAAAGTCTCTGATCTAACAGGGCTTGAAACAGCGACTATAGACTGTGTAAATACTCCTATGGTTCTTGAAGCTGTAAATAAGCATTTTGTTATTAATGAATTAGATAAATTAACATCAAGTATAATTGATGACTTTAAATATCATGATTCCTGCCAAATTAACAGAGTTTGCAAAACAGAAAACAGTAACCCAATACCTTTAGATTTGAATCTAACATTGCCAAGGCTTTTAAGCTATTATATAGACTATCTGGATATTGATGAAGTAACAAATCAAATCTATAAATGCATTGATAAGGTTCAAAAAACATTAGGCGAAACTCTTTCTGATAATACTGTATTAATATTTGCAGCACACTTAGCACGTCTTATAGAAAAAATAATAATTCATGATGATTTTTCTAAGGAGACGGATTTAGTAAATATGACATCTCAGTTAAAGGAATACTGTAATATACTAAAAAAATCATTAAAGGAATTAGAATCATATTATCAAATTAACATACCAAATCATGAAGTCAGATTTTTATCTGAAATTCTTTTGATGAATATTAATAAGGGAGAGTAATCTCTCCCTTTAATCAAATTTATTTGCTTTTGAAAATATTGATAATCAATCTGTAGTATATAAACATTCACGCCTTTATTATGGAATATCTCTAATGTATCAACTTTATTATTTTTTTATACTAAACTTACAATTTAAGAAAATTTAATAAATACATTAATAATTTGACATTCTTACAAATGTAATTATACAATTACCTTAATCACAGAAAGGGGGAAAAATATGAAAACATATATATTTATGTATGATAATTTTGCTCAATTTGAAGTTATTTTAACCAACTATTTAGCATCAGCAGCTGGTGAGGTTATAACAGTAGGTATTGACGATAGTGTAGTGACTTCTATGGAACAATTTAAAATGATACCTCACAAAATATTATCTGATATCAATGTAGATGATGTAGATTTATTTGTTATTCCTGGTGGAGATCCAGATAATATTAATAAAAAACAAGAGTTATATGATTTTATACAAAAACTTAATGACAAAGAAAAGCTTATAGGAGCTATATGTTATGCACCTATACATTTGGCAAGGGCGGGTATCTTAAAAGGTAAAAAGTTTACTACATCAATGCCTGTGGATGAGTATAAAGAATTTGAAGATGCTCACTTTGTAAATCAAAATGTAGTAGTAGACGGTAATATTATTACTGGTAAAGGTGTAGGTTATATTGATTTTGCAATCGAAATAGGTAAATTATTAGATATATACGAGAATGAAGCAGAGCTCATGGATACTATTAACTTTTTTAAGCATCAAAAAATATAGAATATCAATATAATTTATATACAATTGGAGATTAGAAATGAATGTATTAAGAAATATATTATACATGTCTTTAACGATAGTTTTTCAGGATTAACTATAAGAAAACTACATAAAGTACTCCCTAACTGGATTAATATATACGCTGGTGATATACTATGGGCTTTTATGATTTTTATGCTCTTTGGATTTCTGTTAAATAAAATAACTTCAAAACAACTTGCTATTATCAGTTTGATATTCTGCTTTTGTATAGAATTCAGCCAATTATATAGTACTGAATGGATTAATTCTATTAGATGTACTAAACTAGGAGGATTAATTTTAGGTAGAGGATTTTTATGGAGTGATCTTGTTTCTTATAGTATAGGAATATCGATTGGGTATTTTGTGGATTACCATATATTTAAAAATCACTAATTGAAATAATTGAAACATTTATGAAATTTCAAAAGCTTGCTAGCCTATTTTATAGACTATGCAAGCTTTTTAGCTGTAAAAATAACAATTGCAAGATAAAAAGCTTTACGGTGTTTCTTCAAATATATTTCTCCTTGATATTAATGTTAAAAAACCAAAATCGTTTAATATATGTATTATAACAGCTGTCCATATGCTATGTGTAACATAGACACTTATACAGCAGATTATACCTAAGATTAAAGAGCCGAAAATAACAAATTTGTTTTCTTTCCAAGTCTTTGCATGTAACAACATGAAAATAATTCCACTTAAAACCACTGCTAATTTAAGATTAGTTAATTTGTATAATGACAAAAAAACCATACCTCTATATAGAAACTCTTCAGCTGGCAGTTCTAATAAGTATATTAAAACACATGTTTTCAGCATACTCATATTAAAATCTTCTCTTTTTACCTTAACGCCCTTTGATAAAATTATATGAGTCAATAAAAAAGCCAGTCCTATTATTGTTCCTAAAATTATCGAATATGAATCAATATAAAGATACGATTTATCTATAATAGCTATCAAAACTAATCCAATAGCTAGATTAATTATCCTTCTAACTACATTACCTAATAAAGTTGTCGTTGGTTTATATATATCTACCACAGCTAACACAATACCAAGCGAAAACATAAATATCATCATTTATACACTCCAATAAAATTATAATACATACTCCATTTGACAATCATATGGCTCTTTGTCAGCTAATTCTTTATTAATTTCTGCTGCCTCTACACAGCCCCTTTTAACATAAAAAGCTTGTGTTTCCTCTGAGGAGTTTGCTGATATATAGAGTTTTTTTGCATCTTTTTCTTTAGCTATTTCACAACATAATACAAATAATTTTTTTCCCAATCCATAGTTTCTATATTCATTGGACACGTGGAGCTTTGATAGCTGTAAATATTGATTGTAACTACCAAAGAACTCATTTACAATACATGCAAAAGCAATTAATTTATTGTCATCAAATCCTCCTAAAATAGTCCCACCATTTTTAATGCAGTCATAAAATACGTCTTTTACTATGTGTAATTTTTCATTTTCATCCCAATGCTCAGTAAAACAAATATCTTTTAAGATATATTGATCGTTTTCTTTTCTCCATGCACGCTTTACTTCTTGAAAACGATTAAAATGCTTAAGTAAATCATAAGCTAAATCATCAAGTGTTAATTCTCTAATTGTTAAGTTATTCTTCAAAGTCATAATTTAATCCTCACTATTATTATTTGTTATTATAATCCCAGATTACTCATAGAAAATTAAATACCTTTTATAAATGAACCTCATTCTTCGAATGAATAAGCGATTCACATAAAATCACAGATTTTAGTTCTCTGCTCATGATTAGAAGATGTCATTAAATTCTCGACATACCAACTCGGTATGCCTTCAAATTCATTGGAATCTTCTAATTCAAAATTATACACCATACTATTCAAAGTTATACGAATAATCATGGATAATTATATCAAATTAATAATAGTAGGTGGTATAGAATAGTTTGATATAATAATTTTTTATTTATATAAAAACCGATATTATTTCCAATAATATATTTGTTTCAATATTCATATCAAAATATAATGCAATGCATATTTGAGTTTCCTTACTGCCTTGAATTCTTGTTTTAATATCAGAAAGTAGCATATTTTTATTATAAAAATCGGTCAAATAATCATCTGCTCCGTATACTTCAATAGAATACTTTTCTATCAATGAAGCATAATCAACTTCAAGTGCCTTTTCTCTTGATATAGTCGTTTCAAAAAATATTGAATCGATGTTAAGCCCAATATCTCCTATTGATTCTATAGTAATAATAGGGATAGGAAAAAATTCAGTTAAAAAATCATCATTATATTTGACAGAGTGCATATTATACCAACCTATTGATGCTTTGTATCCGTTATCCACTACTTCTTTATAAATAGATTTCACTTTTTTATGTAAAGGCTCATATATTTCATTAAGAATATTATGTTTATTCATATTCACTAATCTTGTTCCTCCAAAGATTTTGTATATTAATGCTCCTTTTGACACTGTTCACAGTAATATATACTCCCGCCTAAATAGGCTTTTTTTATGATTTTACCTCCGCACAATTTACATGGTTCTTTTACTGTTTTCTTACTGAGCTTAGTTTTATAATTACCTAAGTTTCCAAACAAATCTTTTTCAGTATCTCTGCCATTTTTCATAGTCATATCGTGTAAGGTAGTTTTTATAGAATTATAAAGTATTTTTATTTCTTTCTCATCTAATGAAACAAACTTTCTTTTTGGATGAATTTTTGCGTTAAACAATATATCTTGAAGCACACCATTTCCAAACCCGGGTATACGCTGCTCAGTAGCTAATACAGCTTTAATACTTTTTTTCTGCAAAGCTTCATCTGATATTAAAGCTGTAAAATATTCATAGTCAAACTTATCAGAAAG
This sequence comes from Abyssisolibacter fermentans, assembly GCF_001559865.1. NCBI lineage: Bacteria > Bacillati > Bacillota > Clostridia > Eubacteriales > Clostridiaceae > Abyssisolibacter > Abyssisolibacter fermentans. Next base: position 23,975 of record NZ_LOHE01000077.1, on the reverse strand, counting down.
TGGAGAAGGTTTTTGCCTTGCTATCTCCAAATATTGATTATCAAATTCTCCATCTTCATAGCACCATAAACCACCATACATTTGAACACCTGCTGTTAAGACAGTATTATCATCAAATTCTAATAACAATTGATGCTTTTTAGGTAGTTTTTCACCCGCTTTAATATACTTAAAGTTAACTCCATCACCTAATAGCAATTTAGTAATCCCTAATTTAACCTCTACAAAACTTCCATAAACATTTGCTTTTTCTATAGTTTTACCCATTAACCTTTTTGGATAATCCTTAGGGTCTTCATAAAACCAAGCAAACTTATGAGGTGAAGAATTTGCTATAACTTTAGTGATTTTTTTACCTGTCAGTGTTTCATTAATTTGTCTTGTAATTGTAACAGCTTCAGGTATTTCAATCATAATATGCCTCCTAGTATTTTATAGATGTAATTCTATTAAAATTCATATTACCATATGTAACATGACAACTATACGTCATATATAATCTTAATAAAATTCACTATACCTATCAATAAATTCATCCAAACAAACCCTTATAGGATCACTTAAATTTTCTGGTATTTCATCTATAGCAAAAAATTTAGCATCTCTTCCTTCTACCATATCTACCTTTATATCTCCCCTATAATCTTTGCATACATATGTAGCAGTCACATTGTAAACCTCATTGCCATCTGGATATTTATAATATAATTCTTTACCTGAAAACACATTCAAAAGCATTAATTTATGACATTCTAAATTGACTTCTTCTTTTACTTCTCTTTTAGCTGTTTCTTCTAAGGATTCTCCTAATTCCATAGCTCCTCCAGGTAATCCCCACCAATCTCTATCAGTTCTGTGATGCAGTAGTATTGCTCCTTCTTTGTTTATTAGTATTACATTAGCTCCACACATTATTATTGGTCTAGTTCCTACTAATTTACGAAGGTCACCTATATAATCCCCCATATTTTTCTCCTTTTTCAATTTTTTATTACACTGTTTATTATACCATAAAGTTGCAATTTCAAATATATTAATACCCTTCTGGATATCAAACATGAATTGCATTATTAACAAGCAACCAATACAGTTACTAGGAGACATGCAAGGTTTCTTTCTAAGGAACATTGATGCGCATGTTTTTTCCTTCCACTTTTAATAAGGATGTAACTCCTACTCATTTCATCCCTAGCAGTAAGTGATTCACGAAAAATCATAGATTTCTGTTCTCTATTCAAAACATGTACACCACCGCGTAAAAAAAAGATTCCTGCATGGCTCCTTCGCCACATACTATAGAATTAAACGAATTTAAATTAATTATTTATATAGAAAAATAGCAAACATAGACTCATCCCAATTAATTTTTATAGTGTTTTTGCATTATAGCATAATCTTTAAGCATATTAAAAATGACAACCAAAATATTGTTGTCATTTTATAAATTCACGCAATCCGCTTTTACCCATCCTATTTCATTTTTACATTTACCAAAAACATATTTACCAAAACAACCTATAACTTTAATATCCTCACCTTTTTTAACATCAAGAAATAATGATACAACATCATAACTAATGCTTAATTTCCCCGATATATCTTTAATGAATTCATTCTTTAATAAAAATATTTCCTGTGTACTTACCTTTTTACATATTGAAAATTCTTCTTCTTTCTTGATGAACTCAAATTCATTATCCTGCCAATCAAGTTTTACTATATTATCATTTTTAATATGAAAGTCTTTGGATATTTTGGCAGTTTTAAAGTTATCTTCTGCTAAACTTTTAAAAGCTATTTGATTATCTTTCTTTTCAATTATTAAAGCATTCATCTGGCCAACATATTTAACTCCATATCCACCATCTATTGAAATTATTTTTTTATTATTATCAATTATTACATTTCCGCTGAGACTTCTATGTCTGTAGTTCTGTGTTGGCCAATGACCAACTACAACATATTTGCTTGATTTATGCTCTAAATCTAAAAATCTCTTAATTGCAAGTAACGATTCTACCTTTGATTCTTTCCAGTTATCTATATTTTCTACGCCTGCATGTACAAAAATAAACTCATCAAATTCCAATGCTACTGGTAAACTCCTCATAAAATCTAATTCATCTTTATATCTATGTTTTATTTTATTCTGTATTTCTATAGCATCATCAATGCTTTTATACTCAACTGCCAGTTCTTTCATCCATTCTTTTATAATACATGGATACTTGATATTCTTTAAATGATAATCAAGTTTTTCACATCTCTTTTCGTCTAATAGTGACAATATGTATCTTTCATGATTACCAGATAAGATAATTGTATTTTGTCTATTAGATAACTTTTTCATATACTCTAATGTTTCTATGTTTTGTGAACCTCTTTGTAAAGTATCACCTAGTATAATAAGGTAGTCTTCTTTTTTTAAACTAACTTTGCTTATTAATCTTTTTAATAAATCTAATCCTCCGTGGATATCACTAATAACTACTATTCTATAATCATTATTTTTATTTATCTTGATAATTTTTTTCATTATAAGCCCCCTTATACTGCTACATTTATATATGAAATCTTCTTATAAATTCGGTTTTAAACTTTTTATTTGATAAAATAAACATACCAACTAATGTTAATATAGCATATAATGCTGAAACTGCACTTGGCCATAATGTGTCTACTATACCAATAGCAAAGAATAATATGGGAATGAATCCAATGAATGTCATAACAAATAAATACCCTATATAATCTTTCCACAACATTTGTTTTGTATATACTATTATTGTTATCAAAATTATTGCTACGATTATTAAAAATGGTATAACTATATTGACAGACCAACTATAACCACCTTGTGTTGTATCAATAACAAATAAAAAAAATGATATACCAATTAATTGCAGCAAAATTCTTACCCCGTAATGCGTCTTAGACATTAATGTATTTCTAATTAATAACCATAAGTATAATATAGGAGAAATTATGTATAAAACCCACGGTACACCATTGTAATTAAGTACATTGATAAGCGTACAAATACTTATTATGATTATAGATAAAAACAATAAAAATCTCAACTTCAAATTTTGTCTCATTTGATTAATATCATATTTAGGATATTCAGGATTTTTTTTAGCTTCAGATTCTTTTAAAGATTTCAAACAAAGTGGACATATGGCTAAATATTCATCTACATAAGCATTGCAATAATTACATTTTTTCATTAGTTTTGATCCCCCATTCATTTGAATATATATCAACACTGATTCCCTCTTGTTTTGATATATAAGAAAAAAAGTGTCTTATTATTTCAGTTTTTACTATTGATCTTGAAAATGTTATTGTCAATTTATCATCCACTGAACATACTCCACAATTAATAGGACTTTTTTTGGAAGAATATAAAATAGCATCAACGCGCTCTACTTGTTTACTCATAGATTCAGGTAATTTTATTCTACCCATATTTGTCACTGTGCTTGTCTTTCTTATATTTGAATTATAAAATGCTAAACGCATTATAATATTCTTAATCCATAAAGGAATGAATCTTGCTATAAGTAGCTTTTCGAATCTTATATTTTCAGCTATTTTGGGATAAAGGTTTTCCCTTTTAATTTTATCTCTTAGTTGTCTTTTTACTTCTTTTAAAATCTCGTCTAAAGCTGCATCTTTACCTAATGATAAACCTACATTAACTACAGAAAAAAAATTTCTTAATGTTTTTGATGGAAAAATTTTTCTGAGATTTACAGGTACAGCTATATTAACTGGCTCGTTATATATACCATATCTCATTGTTTCATTATATATTGAATAAATGAATAGACCAATTATATATTCAGTTATAGTTACTCCATATTCTTTGGCTTTAGTATTAATTTTTGATGCACTAACTACTCCATGTATCACATTGTTACCAAAAGGATCAAAAAAAGAACCTTCAATTTGATAAGCTTTCTTCTCTTTAATACTCGACAAATCACATGGTTGATAGTATTTTTGAAAACTATCTTCTATTTCATATTTACTAGGTATTTCATCAGAAGTTAATATCATATTTTCATGTTGTATATCAATATCTTGCATACGCAAATACTCATATGTAAGTGATTTTAAAAACTCTAAAGCACCATTACCATCAGTAAGGGAATGAAAAATTTCTACAGAAATACGGCAATTAAAATATAAAACCTTTAAAAGATATCCATTATTTGTTCTTAGGTCTATTTTATGACACGGGTAATCTATTTCCCTTTGTATTAAAAGTTTCTTCTCATTTGGTTCAAAGAAATACCAAAATAATCCTTTGCGTATTCTAACCCCTAATGTAGGAAACCTTAAAATAACAATATCAAGTGCTCTTTGTAAAAATTCAGGTTTTATCTTTTCTTTTAGTGTTATTGCTACTCTAAATGTAGATGTATTACTAGAAGACGATGCAGCAGGAAAGATTTTTGCAGCATTATCGAGTCTATACCAACTATTTATGTCTTTCATTGTATTTTATTCCTTTCATCTAAAGCATAATGCTTTTTTAAACAAAACTATTAAAGCCTATATATATTATATATAGACTTTAAAAAAAATCAAACCTACTTCATTAATATTTCAATAATAATTTTATCTATTTTTATGCAGCTGCATCTCTACAATCTATTTTTTTGATAGTAATATACGTTAATATTATACTTATAACTGCAAATACTAGATTTATATAATTGTTTGCTGATAATGATTGTCCATTACTACTTGAATTTAAAATAGCCATAACTAATAAAGATGTTAAAATTGTTGTTGAAACAGATTTTTTTCTAAATCCAAAATATAATGGAATTAAACTTAATATAGAACTAAAAGCTGCTAAAATGACAATATTTAAGAAAATATCACATAACATAGATATCTCTAGACTATCTGATATTATAGGAGTGAACACATCTGATATATACACAATAGAAAAAACAAATAGAAAAGCAAATACTATTGATATAAAAATGAATACTGTTATAAGAACAACCTTTGCCAAAATAATTTTTTTTCTATCTACAGGATAGCTGAATAACACATTAACAGTCTTGTTTTTGTATTCACCAATTATAAGTTTTGATATCAGTACACCAGCAAATACAGTATATGTAGAATTTATTATAGTTGTAATAAAAGCAATAAGATTATTATAATTGTTAAAATCTGAAGTATTCTCAACCTTTGAAATAATCATAACAAAAAACATAAAAGCTAATATTATTAAATCCGTTATAAATGCAGATCTAATATAACCTTTAAATTTAAATTTCTTTATTTCTAATCTTATCAAATTAATCAATTTCAACACCCCCATCTACCAATTTCAAGAAATAATTTTCTAAAGAACTTTGTTTTTTACTTATAGTGTTAATAATAATATCATTTAAAACCAATGCTTTTGAAACTTCATTTAATGACAGTTCTGTATCATATATTCTAATTGTTTTTTCATCCATTATTTTAAAGTTATTAACATGTAACTTATTATCTAAAATATAACCTGCTCTCTTACAATCCTCAACTTCTACCTCAATATATTCCATACTTTTCTGACGTATTGAATTCATTGATACTTCTTTTATTAATCTACCTTTGCTTATAACACCAATAGTATCAGCTATTTGTTCTATTTCACTTAATATATGACTTGATATTAATATTGTTATGCCATATTCTCTAGATAACATTTTAAGTATATCTCTTATCTCCTTTATACCTGATGGATCAAGCCCATTAATAGGTTCATCTAAAATCAATAATTCTGGTTTTGTAATAATTGCTCTTGCAATACCTAATCTCTGTTTCATTCCCATAGAAAAGTTCTTTACAGGTTTTTTGTCTATTCCTCTTAAATTTACAAGCTTTAATGCATCATCTATAGCCTTTTTGTCATAACATCCCATGTATTCTAAATGTAATTCAATATTTTCTCTTCCATTTAATTTTTCATAAAAAATTGGATATTCTATAAGACTTCCAATCCTTTTCATGCATTCATAAGGATTAGCAGATTTTTTTTCGCCAAAAATCTCTATATCACCTGCTGTTGGAATAACTAAATTTGTAATCATCTTCATTACTGTTGTTTTACCAGCTCCATTTGGTCCTAAAAAACCATATATCTCACCTTTTTTTATATTCATACTGACATTTGATACAACTTCTTGTTGTTTATATGCCTTGGTTAAATTATAAGTTCTTAAAATATACTCCATATTATCAACTCTCCTCTTAATATATTCAAACATCCCTCTTCTAGAAAAGCAAACTTCTTTAAGCTTAAATTGATACTACTTAAATCCTATGGTTTTATTTTATTTTTTGAAACTCTCTTTTTCATTAAGTAATTCTTACAAATTTCTTAAGTTGAAAAAATAACGTAAAAACTGTATTAATTATATCATCATAATTAATACAGTTTTCACGTTAATATAAAATCCTTTTCAATTTAATTGTAAAAATTGTTTTATCATACGGTTTACTGTACAAGTGTATCTCTGCATCCATTCTTTCAATAAGCCTTTTTGTAATAGTTAAACCTAAGCCGCTGCCTTGGAATGATTTATTTCTCGAGTCTTCAACTGTATATAACCTTTCAAATACTTTATCTTGATGAATTTCATCAATTCCTCTGCCCTTATCCCAAACATCTACATATACAAATTCATCGTCAGCTCTTACATCTAATCCTACTACCTTTCCTTCATAACCATACCTAATTGCATTTGATATCAAATTATTTAGAACTCTCCCCATTGCCTCCTCATTTCCAAATGCATAGACATTATTATCCGGCATATTAATTTTAACATCAATTCCTTTGTTATTTAACACATCATAAAATTCTAAAATATTTTGACTGCAAATATCATTCATGTTCACTCTTGTTATAGGTATATCTTTGTCTCCGGATTCAAGCTTTGCTAAATTGAAAAATTTATTGATTAATATAATTAATTCTTCTGTTTTATTTTGAACTTTTAATAGTGCTTCCTTCATTTCATCATTCTCAAGTTGATTATCAATATTCAGCGTCTCTATATAACCCAATATAACTGTAAGAGGTGTTTTTAAATCATGTGAAATATTTGAAAGCATTTTTTTCATATAAATTTGATTTCTTTTATAATTTGCAGTTGTTTTTTGATTGTAATTTATAAGCTCATTTATACTAACTAGCACATTTCTAATATAAGTATTTTGTGTTGTTATGTAGATTCTCTCACTACTTCCTTTTGAAATTATATCCTCTAATTTTTCATGTATATAAGCTAGATTATTATTTCTATTTTTTATTCTTAAATGCTGTATATATACAAATACTAATAAAATAACAATTATAATAACTAGTACTATAGTCATCTTACACTTCTCCTAACTTATACCCAATACCCCATAAGGTTTTAATATATTTGGGTTTTGAAGGATTGTCTTCAATCTTTTCTCTTAATCTTCTCATATGAACATTAATAATATTATCATCTCCATAATAATTGTCCTGCCAAATAGTATTATAAATTAGTGCTTTAGTAAAAACTCTGTTCGGATTTTTTATAAATAGCTTTAAAATTTCAAATTCTTTAAATGTTAGTTCTACTTTTTTGCCATGTTTATTTACAGAAAAATTATCTATATCAACTTCTAAGTCACCAATAATGATTTTATCATTATCACCTTTTGATTTTTCTTTAGAATAAACTGTAGCTCTTCTTATAGTAGCTTTAATCCTTGCTAAAAGCTCTATCATAGAAAATGGCTTAGCTATATAATCATCAGCTCCAAGTCCTAAACCCAAAGCTTTGTCCACATCAGAATCTTTAGCTGACATAATTAAAATGGGTATTAAGCTTTTCTCTCTTATCACTCTCATAAAATCCATACCATTAATTTTAGGTAGCATTAAATCCAAGAGAATGATATCAAAACTATCTTCAGAAAAAACTTTAAGTGCTGATTCTCCGTCAAATGCAGTTTTAACATCAAACCCTTCTTTTGTAAGATACTTTTTAACCATGTTACTGATTTCAACATCATCCTCAACAATTAAAATCTTTTTATTCATTTAATATTACCTCCAAAAATATTTATCTATGTTCTTCAATATTTATAAAACTATGTTACTTAATACTATAGCATAATAGTTGATTTTATTAAAAATGTAAATAAATCTTACACTGTTATTACAAGAAATTTACTAATATTTTATTAATCTGATTATAAACACTTATTCAGCATTATTAAAAATCTCACGGCTTTTACTATCCGTGAGATTCTCCTGTCTTAGTTAAAACTTATTTATTTTTAGGAGCATTTCTCTTCATAAAAAAGTAAATGAATTTACCTACAAGGTTCTTAAATGGGTTTTTTATTGAATCTATCGGGTAAACTTTATCTAGCCATCCTTCTTTTTTCCAATATTTATAATCAGCTGTTTCCCCTGTTTTATCTAATGAATTTATTGCTCTCCATAAATTGAAAAATGCTACTCTTTTTAAAGAAGGCCCATATACTTTTTCACTTTTTATTGCCGAGTAAAATTTATTTGAAATATTATCTAGCTTTTTGTTTAATTTATCAGTAACCTCTAATTGTAATGCAAATACTTTATATCTAAATGTAAATACTTTATTTACTCCCCAGTATTCAAACACCGACTTTAAATAATTTGTAACTTTCTTATCTCCGCCACCTGCTGTATTAACAATAACTAAAACATTCTTATTAAATAGCTTTGGTCTGTGAAGAAGATATGAATAATGGTCTATAAAATTTTTTACTGATGCAGGTACATTAAGCATATAAACAGGCGTAGCTATTATTATAGCATCTGCATTTAACATTTTCTCTTCAAAATTGTCTACTACATGCCTATCAGGACAATATTGTTCTCCTTTAATAATACATGAATGACAAGAAATACAGTAATTTAAATCAATATTATTCAAAAAGATTTCTTCAAATTCTACTTCACCTAATTGTTTCATTCTATCACATACAAGTTGAGTTAGTTTATATGTATTTCCTTTTCTTGCACTTCCAATTAAAACTAGCACTTTCATTAAATCACCTCTAATATATATATATTATATGATATTCTTCGATAGATTAATGGCTATCATTCATGTATTTATTTTTGCAAATAATAGTCAACCCATTTTTCTATATCAACAGTTCCAATGTCATATCCTTTAATTCGTTCTATTCTTTTATTCTGAGTATTATAAGATTCCATTCTGTATATTTTATCTATTATCCATTGATCAACATATTCCCTAACAAAATATCTTCTACTGTTAATAACATAATACTTAAGTGGTATAGCATCGTATAGTTTGTTTTTAGTATATATACGTTCCATATCCATGATGTCACATATATCTTCTTTAGGTACTCGTAGATACTCAGAAAGCTCATCAATATTCATTAAGCTGTTGTTAACATTACTTTCTTGATTATCTTGCCCCAATATATTATTAGAGATAATGTAAGCTGATGTTACTATTGAAATACCAATTATAATACTAACTAATATTATATTAATATTTATTTTATCTTTCATTATATACACCCCATTTTTAGTTTATATTATTGTCCAACTTTATTCAAATTTCAACACAAAAAAAGAAGGAAATTCACATAGAATTTATCCTTCTTCTTCATAAAAATATTAAACGAAACTCATTTTTCTTCTGCGTAAACAATTTAAATTAAATGAATCATTTAGCTTCTCTGCACAAATGACATGCTACCTTATGATCTTCACCGATATCTATTAAAGACGGTATTTTCTCACGACAAACATCTTTTACATATCTACAGCGAGTATGGAATCTACATCCTGATGGAGGATTAATAGGACTTGGTACATCTCCTGTTAAAAGTATTCTATCTTTTTTCTTATTTGGATCAGGTACTGGTATAGCTGAAAGAAGTGCCTCCGAATACGGATGTTTTGGGTTGGAATAAAGCTCATCACCTTTAGCTACCTCAGCTAATTTACCTAAATACATTACTCCCACCCTGTCACTTATATGTTTGACTACATTTAATCCATGTGCTATAAAAAGATATGTCAAATCAAATTCTTTTTGTAACTCCTTTAATAGATTTAATACCTGCGCTTGGATTGATACATCCAATGCCGAAACAGGTTCATCACAAACAATTAGTTTAGGTCTTAATGATAATGCTCTTGCAATACCCACTCTTTGTCTCTGTCCTCCACTAAATTCATGAGGAAATCTATCTTTATGAAAACTTGCAAGACCTACATAATTTAACAGCTTCAAAACCTCTTTATCAATCTCACTCCTGCCTACTATGTTATTGACTCTCATTGGTTCTGCAATTATATCACCTATATTCATCCTTGGGTTAAGAGATGCATAAGGATCTTGAAAAATTATCTGTATTTCTTTTGCAAGAGACCTTTTTTCCTTTTTATTTAAATTTGATATATTTCTACCTTCAAATAGTATTTCTCCCGAAGTTGGATCAAGTAAATTTACTATCATTTTACCTGTAGTAGATTTACCACATCCTGATTCACCTACTAAGCCAAGAGTTTCTCCTTTATATATTTTAAAAGAAATATCATCAACTGCTTTTACATAATCAGAAGTTTTTCCAAATAAACCTGATTTAATAGGAAAATATTTTTTTAAATTATTTATCTCTAATAAAGCTTCCAAGCTTTTCACCTACCTTTACTAATTAACTCCCTAAGTTTAAAGAAAACATCTTACTTGTCTGTTATCAACTTCTTTTAAAGGAGGTCTTTTCTCCTTACAAATATCCATACACTTACTACATCTTGTACTAAACGCACACCCTTTAGGCATTTCTAAAGGATTTGGAACCATTCCAGGGATAATAAATAACTTATCTACTTTTTCATCTATTTTTGGAATAGAAGAAAGCAATCCTTGTGTATATGGGTGAAGCGGATTTTCAAATATTTCGTTTACAGTACCTTTCTCCACTACTTTACCGCAATACATAACAACAACTCTATCAGCTGTTTCCGCGACAACTCCTAGATCATGTGTTATTAAAAGTATTGAAGTATTTAATTCATTTTTTAACTTCACCATCAAATCTAATATTTGTGCTTGTATTGTAACGTCTAATGCAGTAGTTGGTTCATCTGCAATAAGCAGCTCAGGACTACAAGAAAGAGCTATTGCTATCATAACTCTTTGACGCATACCACCACTAAGTTGATGCGGGTATGAATTAACTCTTTCTTCTGGTGATGGTATACCCACCAGCTTTAGCATTTCTATAGATTTTTTTAGCGCTTCTTTTTTCTTCATATTTTTATGCCTTATCAAGGCTTCTGATATTTGTTTTCCTACTGAAAATACAGGATTTAGTGACGTCATAGGCTCTTGAAAAATCATAGATATCCTATTTCCTCTAATATCCTGCATCTGTCTTTTAGATTTTTTTAATAAATTTTCACCATTGAATAGAATCTCTCCATCTATTATTTTACCTGGTGGATTTGGCACTAGTCCCATCACTGACAAAGAAGTAACACTCTTACCGCTCCCCGATTCTCCTACAAGAGCAACCACTTCTCCCTTATCTATATCAAAATCTACTCCATCAACTGCATTTACTAATCCTTTTTTTAATTTGAATTGTGTTTTTAAATTTTTAACTTGTAAAAGCATATTTCATCCCACCTTATTTTCGAAGTTTAGGATCTAAAGCATCTCGAAGCCCATCTCCCAATAAATTAAATGCAAGTACTGTAATAGTTATGGCAATACCCGGAAAGAAAACCAGATGAGGTGCATTATAGAAATAGCCTCTACCTGCTCCAAGCATTGTTCCCCATTCTGCATTAGGAGGCTGAACTCCAAGACCCAAGAACCCTAACGCTGCAGTTTCTAGTATAGCAGTCGATACTCCCAGTGTAGCACGCACAATTATTGGAGACATGATATTGGGTAATATATGTCTAAAAATTATTGCAAAATCATTATTTCCAATGACTTTTGCAGCTTGTACAAATTCACTTTCTTTTATAGAAAGTATTGACCCTCTTACTATTCTTGCATATTCAGGTATAGTAACAATACTTATTGCTATAATAGCTTTTTCAATACCCTTTCCTAAAGCACTCATAAATGCTATTGCAAGAAGCAAAGATGGAAATGCAAGTATTATATCCATAAATCGCATTAATATCATATCTACTTTACCGCCATAATATCCTGATAGTGCTCCTATTAATATTCCTATAGATAGTGATATAGCTACTGCTATAACACCTACTTTTAGCGAAATCCTCGTTCCAGCTATAATCCTACTTAATATATCTCTACCTTGTTCATCAGTTCCCAACAGATGAGATGATGATGGACGTTGTAAGCTTTCAGACAATTCACCTACACATGGATCGTATTGCATTATAAATTTACCAAATATAGCTACTAAAACTAAAATTATTATTATTACAAGTCCTACCATTGCCAGCTTGTTACTCCTTAATGATTCCCACAATTCAATCCACTGTGATGATTTTTTAGTATTTCCCATCATATTCACCTCTCTTTACATATATTTTATCCTTGGATCTAAATATCCATATAGTATGTCTACTAATAAATTCATGCCAACAAATATTACTGCCATCATAATTACACTACCTTGAACAACAGGAAAATCCGATTTTAGAATCGCATCAACTGTATAACTACCCACACCTGGCCAGCCAAAAACTGTTTCTGTAAGTACAGCTCCACCTAACAATCTACCAAGCTGTAATCCTATAACTGTTACTATTGGAATCAAAGCATTTCTCAAAGCGTGTGATAAAACTACTATTCTTTCAAATAGCCCCTTTGCTCTAGCTGTTCTTATGTAGTCATTTCTAATAATTTCAAGCATTGTAGACCTTGTCATACGAGCAATTATTGCTGTTGAGTAAGATCCAAGTGCTATAGCAGGTAAAACAAGATGTTTTAAAGTACTAACAAGAGCCTCCATATCTCCCGTGGCTATACTGTCAATAATATACAAACCTGTTATTCTTACAGGCTCTAATCCTAATTGGATTCTTCCCGCAACAGGAAACCAATGTAAATTAACTGCAAATACTACTATAAGCATTAATCCTAACCAAAATATTGGCATAGACACACCAAGTAACGCAGCTATCATACTTATATAGTCAATAATGGAATTTTGTTTTACAGCAGAAATAATTCCTATCCCTATACCAAATATCGAAGCTATTATTATTGCTGCTAATGCTAATTCTACTGTAGCAGGAAATCTTGCAAAAAACTCATCTGTAACAGCTGTTTTTGTTATTAATGATTTACCAAAATCTCCATGCAGTATTCCTTTTAGAAAATCCCAGTATTGAACATATAATGGTTGATCAAATCCCAATTCTTCCCTTAACTCTTCTACCTGCTCAGTAGTAGCATGTTGACCTAGTATTATACTAGCTGGATCAGTTGTAAAAACATGCATAACTACAAATACCATGATTGATATTCCAAGTAGCACAGGTAAAAGCAATATTAGCCTTTTAATAATATACTTTAACATACGATTCTCCTTTCATATGATGTGATTTTGAAGTAAGAAAATTCCGCCATTTTGACGGAATTTTCTATGATTATTCCTTGTCTATTGTATTTAGGAAAACTACTCCTGTAGGATGAAGTTTAAAACCTTTTATGTCATTTGTATATGCTGCCATATCTGTAGCATGTGAAATAGGAAGCCAAGGTGCGTCTTTTGTCAAAATTTCTTGCACTTTTTCATATACTTTATTTCTTTCTTCACCATTTGTCATTGTCTTAGCCTCAGCTAACAATTCATCTATTTCTTCACTTGAATACATTGCTGAATTTAGTGATGAAGAAATTTCTTTTGAGTCTAATAGTGATAAGAAGTTATCTGCATCTCCATTATCTCCTATCCAACCAAAGAATAGTATATCTCCTTCTCCTTGAGTGGCTTTTTGCTTGTACTCTTTCCAAGGATAAACATCTATAGTAGCTTTAACACCTACTTGTGATAGATAGTTTTGCACAGCTTCTGCTAGTTTTTGGCCAACAGGATTATATGGTCTTGGATTAGAATAACAAATCATTTTGACTTCTAAATCTTCTTTGCCTAATTCTTTTAACATTTGTTTAGCTTTTTCTGTATCATACTCATATGGTTTTACAGCATCATTATAGCCCGGTATAAAGCTTGGCATATAACTGCTTGCTAGTTCAGAGTATCCTTGATACAAATATTTAACTAATTCTTCACGATCAATTGCATGAGATAAAGCTTCTCTTAACTTTGGATCATTGAAGGGCTCTCTTGAACAGTTAAACGCCATGTAGTTAATATTCATACCATTCTGCTTTAACACATTCAATTTATTATCTTCTAGCTGTTTAACATCATTAGGAGCAACTCCATCTATTATGTCAACTGAACCTGCAATTAATTCACTTGCTCTAACAGAGTTTTCTTTTGTTATTTTAAATATAACCTTATCTACTTTTGCTTTTTCTCCCCAATAATCTTCATTTTTTTCTAAAGTTATAGCTTGTCCCTTATCCCATTTAACAAATTTGAATGGTCCTGTTCCTATAGGATTTGAAGATAAATCTTTTCCGTTAGGGCATGCTATCGGAGCTGCTAAAGCCATAGCCATATTAGCTAAGAATGGAGTATACTTATCTTTTAAAGTAAATTTAACTGTATATTCATCAACTTTTTCTACCTTTTCCACTTCACCATATGTAAATGACGCATAAGGCATATCACTTGTTCTGTTTGGTGGTAACTGTCTTTCAACACTAAAAACTACTGCATCAGCATTGAATGGAGTTCCATCATGGAATTTAACATCTTTTCTTAAATTAAATACATATTCTTTACCATCATCACTAACTTTCCAATCTGTAGCTAATGCTGGTTCGATTTCAGTAGATCCATCTTTGTATCTTACCAAACCTTCATATATATTTACTATAACCTTTGCAGATTCTCCATCTGATACATATGCTGGGTCAAGAGCTGTAGAATCAGCACCTCTTGCATATATTAATGTTTTAGGTTTTTCACTACTGTCCTTACTACCAGTTGTTTCAGAGCCACAACCTGCAAGCATTAAAGTACTTAGCATAACCATTGATATAATCAATGCTAAAATTCTTTTTTTCATAAATAATCCTCCTTTGTATTTTATTAATTTTGTCCTTATTATCAATATTAATACTAAGAATTATCGATTTAAATTTTTAATGCGCTAAATTAATAAAACGAAAAAAATATTATTACAACTTCTTAATATTGATATTAAAATAATGTTATAAAGTTTTTATAATGTTATCATATATGAAAATAGATTTCAATGAATTTTTCTGTATATTTTGAATTTTTTTGTCGAAATCGTTTTCATGTTATTATATTGTATTATTCCTCTTAAGCTTTATAAATTCCACTTTTGATATCTTTTTATATATAGTTTTACCAACAAGTTATAGTATTTTTTCACTATAACAGTAACTGGTCACTTAAGCACATTTTATTACTTTTCTAAATATTTTATTTTTTCCCATATTTATGTGGTATAATCATTTATATTACTAAATCAGGAGGGAGAAACTATGTCAATTGTTGCTAAAATCTACAGAGGAAATTTAGTTGATGTAACTCATATAGGTCACATCGCTGTTGTTGACTATACTGGAAAGATACTTTATCACTATGGTAATCCTGAAAGGGTAACTTTTGCCCGTTCTTCAGCTAAACCTATACAAGCAATACCTTGTATAGAAAGTGGAGCTGTAGATGCTTATAATATTAACGATAAGGAATTAGCACTGTTTTGTGCTTCTCATAGTGGAGAATACTTCCATACAAACTATGTTAAAAGTATTTTATCTAAAGCAGGCTTGAATGAAGAATATTTACAGTGTGGTACGCACTACCCTTTAGCAAAATATGCAGCAGACAAATTAATAGCTAATAATCAAGAACCACAAAGTGTACATTGTAATTGTTCTGGCAAGCATTCTGGTATGCTAATAACAGCAAAATTTTTAAACGAAGATCTAAATACATACTTTAAAGAAGAACATCCTGTACAAAAAAGAATTATGGAAATAATTTCGGATATTTGTGACTATAATAAAAATGATATTATAACTGCTATTGATGGATGTGGCGTACCCGTTCATGCTTTACCTCTTTATAAATTTGCTCAAGGATATGCTAGACTTTCAAAGCCTGAATTATTTAATGAAAAACGAAAAAATGCCATTAAAAGAATTACTAATGCTATGACTTCCTATCCTGAAATGATAGGAGGCACTGACAGACTATGCTCTGACTTGATGAGAGTATGTGGTAAAAAGCTGTTTGCAAAAACTGGAGCATCTGCTTATTATGCTATAGGTTTAAAGGATAAAGGAATAGGTTTAACCTTTAAAATGGAAGATGGTAACAGCAAAATTATCAGTGCAGTCATACTTGAAACTCTTAGACAATTAGATATCATTACAAATGAAGAATTAAAAGAACTCGATAAATACTATAATATTCAATACAAAAACCATAAGGGGGAAATTGTAGGTCATATTGAAACAAGCTTTGAATTAATAAAGGATATAGAACAATAAGCGGTTTACGCCACGTTAATGCTGGTTACTCATATATATTTTCTATTGACATGCTTTGTGAGTCACTTGGCTTATTATTTTTTGGTTCAGCGATATAAGAGATTTTTCTAACTCGGAGAAGGGCGTATTTTTTCAATTGTTTATAAGGTTAAAATACACCCTTCAATGTCGTTTACAAAAAATCTCTTACCCGCTTCTATTTAGTTTTTGGTATTTTCTTTATTGTCAAGCGTTGTGGGAATTTCAATGTAACTAAATAGTTATATTTCACAACTCACTGACATAGAAACTCTCTAAGAATCTTCTACGGTTCCGACAAAAACTTGTTTCTTATGATTAGTAAAAGCGTTGAAGAAACAAGCTTTTGAAAGTCACCTTCCGAAGAAACCTTAGAGATTTCCTAGTTACATATCGGTTATAATAATTTGTGCCTTGTTATAATCTTTTTTAGCTATCAGTTAGGGTTAAGTTTCAAACATATCAATATTTAAAACTTACAAAACAATAACTAATCAAACCGCAAATAACTGCTATAACAACTAGTCTAACCACTAAATCCTCTAGGGCTCAATCTGAGGTTTCTTTGTAGGTGACTTTTAAGAAGTAATTTTTTCAACGCTTTTATTTAATGAAAAAAATTACTTCTTTACAGGAACAGCAAAGATTCTCAGATTCGTGCCCCTCTCCATTTAGTAATGAATCACTATTATGTAATAACTTCGTACTCACAACGCCTGTCCCTAAAGAAATTAAACATTATATCTTATAGAAGCTACATGACATTTTTTGACCACGACATTGATGCCTATATTTTTTCATCTTTATATAACTAGAAAAATGTAGGCATCTCCGAGTAAAAAAAATGTCTTGTATGGCTTCAACACAAAAACATTGAGTAACACTTCCCTCAAAGGTTTACCCTAGCTATTTTAACAATTTTTTGAACTCTTATTACAAAATTAGGACTTTAAATAAAACATTAAGTAATAACTAAATTAAATTTGGTATCTTCATAATTTAAATTATACAACTTTAACAAAAGATTTCTTTACTTTATTAAACTTATTTTTCTTACCTTGTTTACATTTCAGTTTTTTTAATTTAAAATTATGTTTAAAAGTAAATGATTTTTGTATATTTATTAAACTTGATAAAAAATGCAATAATAAGATTGTTGTCATAAATATGAAGTGTAACTTCAAGGGAGGATGAATATGGTTAAAAAAATTGAGAATGGAATACTATACTTTGATGGATGCAATACATTAGAATTAGCTAAAAAATACAATACACCCCTTTATGTAATTTCGGAAAATGAAATAATTAATAGATGTAAGGAAATTAGAGAATCTTTTTTGAATAAATATCCAAACACAAAAGCTGTATATGCTTCTAAAGCATTTTTATCTCTTGCTATGTGTAAAATCATAGAAAGAGAAGGTTTAGGACTTGATGTAGTATCGGGCGGCGAATTGTATACAGCTATAGAAGCAGGGTTCCCAGCTGAAAAACTAGAGTTTAACGGAAATAATAAATCAGCAAGCGAATTAAGAATGGCTGTAAGCTATGGAGTAGGTAGAATTATTGTTGATAATACTTTTGAACTAGACTTATTAGAAGAAATATGTAAAAGTGAAAATAAAACTGCAAAAATATTATTTAGAATAACACCTGGTGTTAAAATAAATACTCATAAATATATCACTACAGGGAATAAAGATTCTAAATTTGGTATTCCTTTAAATGAGAATATTATTTATCCTGCTATAGAAAAAGCTATAAAATCAGAGCATATTGAATTCATAGGTTTTCATTATCATGTTGGTTCTCAACTTCATGATAACAGATCACATTTAGCAGCACTTGAAACTTCTTTAGCACTTGTTAATTTTACTATAGACAAATACGGCTACACACCATCAGAGTTAAATATCGGAGGTGGCTTTGGTATTAAATATACTGAAAATGATAATCCAAAACCATTATCATATTTTATTGATCCTATTATGGATAGGATTGAAAGATTTTGTACTGAAAAAAATTTAGATATGATGCAAGTAATAATTGAGCCTGGTAGATGGGTAATTGGCGAAGCAGGAATAACTTTATATACTATAGGCTCAATCAAAGACATACCAAATATAAGAAAATATGTAGCTGTAGACGGAGGAATGACAGATAATATTAGACCTGCACTATACCAAGCACAGTATGATGCTGTTATAGCTAACAAAGCTAGCAAACCAAAAACTGAAACAGTAACTATTTGTGGCAAATGTTGTGAATCAGGAGATATATTAATCAAAGACATTAATACACCTAATGTTGAAGCGGATGATATATTAGCTGTATTTAGCACTGGTGCCTATGGATACTCTATGTCAAATAATTATAATAGAAATGTTATCCCAGCAGTGGTTTTAGTTAATGATGGAAATGATGAACTAATAGTTAAAAGACAGTCTTATCAAGATATGTTACGAAATGACCTTGTGCCAGAAAGATTAAGATAATTTTGAATTTTATAGCTATAAATAATCAAGCCTATATCATATAATATAGTACGGATATAAATAGCTCCGAAATACTTAAATAGAAAGGAGAAATATTTTGAATATTGAATTCACTAAACTGCAAGGACTTGGCAATGATTTTATTGTAATTGATAATAGAATATATAATTTTTCAACTCAAAAACTATCTACTTTCGCATCAAGATTATGCACCAGAAAATTATCAATAGGAGCAGATGGTCTTATGGCTGTAGATACTGCTACTACTAGTAATGCAGATTTCAAGATGAGATTCTACAACTCTGATGGTAGTATTGGTGAGATGTGCGGAAATGGGGCAAGATGTATTGCAAGATATGCATTTGTAAATAATATAACAAGTAATAACATGTCTTTTGAAACTACAGCAGGAATTGTGCACGCTCAGATACAAGAAGGTAGGTTAGTCAAAGTACAGCTTAATAACCCAGATATACTTGACCTAGATAGGACGGTTACTATTGATGATAATATATATAACTGTTCATATATAGAACTGGGCAATCCTGGTGTTCCCCATGCAGTAGTTAAAATGACTGGATTAAATAATACTGCTACGAATGAAATATTTGATTTAGGTAAAGCTTTAAGATACGATAATGTGTTCCCTAAAGGAGCAAATATTAACTTTTATGACATAGTGGATGATACAACTGCAATCGTAAAGACTTATGAAAGAGGCGTTGAAGATTTTACCCTTGCATGTGGTACGGGATCAGCCTCCGTTGCAATTGCATTAATTTTAAAAAACATATTAAAAAGCAATAATGTAAAAATTATAGTCCCTGGTGGAGAGTTATTTGTAAATATAGAAAGAAATAAACTTGATGTGCAAAAGGTTTATCTAATTGGAAATACCAATATTGTATGTAAGGGCGTCATAACAGATGAAGAATTGCTGTATTAATCAAAACATTATAACAACGGAAGCAATTACGTAGTAATTGCAACACACCGTTTCAACGAGGTGCAAGATTGCATACCGCCTGTTAAATTTAATCGGTCTCCACCACCCTATAGAGATGGTAGACATCTTGTGCCTTGTTATAAAGAAGGCTTTACAATGAAAGTATATGTAAGCGTAAACATCGAAGGCGTTACAGGCAGAAATACCTAATTCCATAATAGGTGGAATTGTTGTATTTTCTTTTATTAATTTATTATATCAATAATATGATTAGGAAACTCTCTTTTAGCAAATGTATAGCCATTTTTGTCTTCTTTTCCTATATGTCTGTATAATAAATGAGTATAAGATATAGCATTAGCAATAACATCTAATTTACTTTCATCATCACCTGCTTTTACTCTTACTACTGCTTTCTCAAGCTCTTTAAGGTACAGTCTTCCAAAATCAAGTTCAGATATCATTCCATAATGTTTTACAAAGCTTATCATCATAGTAATATCATCATAATTTATATCATCACCTTTTAAAATACCATAACATTCCTCTCTAATTACTAATAATATTCTTTTGATACATTTTTGCTCTTCAACCATTAATTCAATACCATCCATGCTTTTGACCTCCTTAAAATTTTAAAAAATTGATTGTCTAAATAATCTATTATGTCCCAAATTTTATTCTATATTAGTTATATAGTAACCCAAACACCTATAATTATGCTGCGTTTTATTTTTCTAGTTGTCAAAGGGGCATTTCTATTGTCATATTTTACCGTTGAATATAATATCATTATTCATTTACGATTTTATTAATTACATGGTTTGCAAATAAAAATGTAAAACTAAAAAATAAGAATCCCTTTTAGATTCTTATTTTTCTTAAACTATTTTTTATGTAATAACTCAGCTATTAGCATACTATAAACCTTTACTGCTGTTATTAAATCATCTTCAATAAAATCAAATTTACCATTGTGATGATCAGCTTTTATATCACTGCCTATAATAAAATAGATAGCTTTTCCTCCATTATTTTGAACTCTTTTCATCATATAAGTAAAATCTTCACTTCCTCCAAAATTAATGTTAGTATCATCTACTTCTACGTTATTGATTTTATTAACAGCATCTTTTAATTTGTTTATTAAATACTCATCACTAACAGCACTTTCTGCTCCACCCATTTCTTTAATACTTAACTTTAAATCATACATATCAGCACTGCTCTTAATAATCCTAATAGCATGTTCTTTCATATAATTGTTTAGCTCTGATGTGCTACCTCTTGTCTCTACCATCATAACAGCATCTGAAGGTATAACATTTCTCCCACTTCCTGCTGTTAATTTACCTACATTAATTCGTGTTTGACCTTTACTATGCCTTGGTATCGAATTTAAATTTAAAATAGCCGTTGCTACAGCTAACATAACATTCTTTCCTTTTTCAGGACTAGCACCAGCATGAGTTGAAATCCCTGTAAAATGTGCATCAAACTTTGATGTAGCCAATAATTCTTGTACATTAGAATATATCTTATTACTTCCATCTTTAACCATACCAATATGACTAGATAATATAAAATCCAAATCATCTAATATCCCAGAGACTGCCATTGATTTAGCACCTCTAACACCTTCTTCAGCAGGTTGAAAAATAAGTTTTATTGTTCCATTAAAAAACTGTTTCATTTCAGACAAAATTTTCGCTATGCCTATTCCTATAGCAATATGACCGTCATGTGCGCAAGCATGCATAATACCTTCATTTAATGATCTAAAACCCTCTTTTTTAGGAAAATGTTCTGTGTCTTTACTTTCGAGTACCTCTAGTGCATCTATATCAAATCTAAGCCCTATAACTGGTCCATCACCACATTTAAGAATACCTACAACTCCTGTAAACCCATATTTCACTTTTTCTAAATAATAAGTATCTGCACCTTGTTTTTTTGCTCTAATATAATGTTCTTTTAAGATTTCTTTATCTATTAGACCCATTCGCTTGTCTGAATTCATTACTTCCTTTCCTACTAAAACTTGAAAGCCAAGTTCTTCTAATCGTCTTGCAACTAGTGATGCAGTTCTAAATTCTGTCCAACCAATTTCAGGATATTTATGAAAATCTCTTCTATCAATTATTATTTCCTCTTTAATTTTATCTACTTTTTTTTGTATCAAATTATGCATTAAATTGCCCCCTTTCTAAAAACTTTCTATTCTAATTACTTCTAAATTATAATAACCACATTAATTACCTTTTAACTATGATAATCATATCAGCTATCTGCTCATATTTAGTTTATAAATTTATATTATTTTGCGTTTATGCATTCAAATTGTGTTCAAATCATCATCGATAATGATTTTATCACTAAAATTAATATTGTCAATTTAACACCTTCTATTTTTATTTTTAAATATAATTAATAAATAACATTGGTCAGTTAAAAAATTTTATTTAAAAAAATTAATTTAGGTCCTTAAAAAATATAGATTATACGTAAACTATATAAGAAAGCCAAATTATTCAGATATATGAATAATTAAGGTTAAATAGAATAAATTTTATTACAAAAAAGGAGGACATGTTATGTCAAAAAAAATATTTTCCATTACATTAATTTTAATAATTGTATTAACTAGTGCAGTATGTTCATTTGCTGCAGATGGAAAGCAAGTTGTACGAGAAACAAAAAAAATTAAAGATTCACAGCTAGGTAAAGTTAAAAATATAAAAAAAGAGAAAGTCATGAAAAATGAAGAAGAAAAAGAAATTGATGAAAATAACAATGTACAAGAATGGGAAAAAACAAAAAATGAATTAGAAATTCAAAAAGATGAAGCAGAAAAATTAAAAGATGAACTTGAAGCTAAATATGAAGTAGCTAAGGAAAGTGGAGATCTAGAATTAGCGACTCAATTAAAATCTGAATTAGATGCATCTAAGGAACAGTTTAAAAGTTTAAAAAATGATATGCACTCAGTAATTTTAGAAAGAAAAGCTATGATTAAGTCAAAATACACTGAAGAAGAAATGCAAAAGTTAAAAGAAGCTGAAGAAAAAATAATAGAAGATCAACCAGAAGCGAAAATATTACCTGTAGATAGTATATTTTCAAAATCAGCTAAATTTAAATTCGACACTCCTCCTGTAATCAAATATGGACGAACTCTAATACCAGTTAGAGCTATAACAGAAGGTTTCAAAGCAAACGTTGAATGGAAACCAGATACTAAAGAAGCAGTGGTTACAAAAGGTGAAACAGAAATAGTTCTCCAATTAGATTCTAATATAGCAATAGTAAATGGAGAAGAAATAGAATTAGATGTTAAATCAGGTATGCTTAATAATAGAATGTACGTTCCATTAAGATTTATCCTAGAAAATTTGGGTTTAAAAATTGACTGGGATGAAGAAAATGAAACTATTGAAATAGATGAAGAAGAAAATGAAGCAGATGAAGAAAATCAAGATAGCGATACAGATGAGCAAATTCAAGATGATGAAACAGATGAACAGGTTCAAGATAGTGATGCAGATGAGCAAATTCAAGATGACGAATCAGATGAACAAGTTCAAGATAGCGATACAGATGAGCAGATTCAAGATGACGAATCAGATGAACAGGTTCAAGATAGTGATGCGGATGAGCAAATTCAAGATGACGAAACAGATGAACAGGTTCAAGACAATGAAACAGTTGAAAGTATCCAATAAATTTGTTAGTAAAATATGATATAGTCTATAAGCTAATACATAATGCTGTAGTCATAGTAAAATAGTTAGTATAAGTTATATAATTTATCGAGAATATAATTAACTTTGT